>DPMS01000584.1 GCA_003541285.1 Actinomycetota bacterium | reverse complement strand
CCGAGCCGGTTCGTGGGACCGATGTCGGACAGGGCCTGGCCCGTGAGCCGAGAACCCGCCCGGAGGCTACACATTGGCTGCGCCGGGCAGAGGACACCGGCCCGCAGTGGACCAGGAACAGCCCGGCAGTCCGGGAAACGGTTGCCTACCTGCTTGGCAGGGCGATGGCCGCAGCGGGCGGGCGCGGACTACGCGGCATGGCCGCCCGCATGGGCGTACTCCACTACTGCACGGCTGCAAGCCCCAGGATCGTTCGCTCATGCAAGCCCAAGGATCGTTCGCTCACATGCCGTAGCCTGATGCTGGCCGCACCACCCCAGGAGGCGGGCAAATCCATGGACGAGACTACTGTCGGCGCCCGGCTGCGTATCCTGCGCCGCTGGCGCGGCATGACCCTGGCCGAACTGTCGGGCCTGGCTGGCGTGTCGCTGTCGTACCTGTCCATGGTGGAACGCGGCCAGCGCATGCTGGACCGGCGCTCCTACATCAGTGCGGTAGCAGCCGCCCTCAAGGTCTCAGAGACCGACCTGGTCGGTGGCCCCCACCTGTCAGCCGACCGGCAGCAAGCCGACCCGCACATGGCAGTACCAGCGCTCCGCGAAGCCTTCCAGACCAACCGGCTCACCGCACCGGCCGTTGACCACGCCCGGCCACTGCCTGAACTTGCCCGTGTGGTCGTGGGGCAGATCAACCCACTGCACAAGGACGCCGACTACGCCAGCACTGGCGCTCTGCTGCCAGACGTGCTGGACGAGCTGCACTGGCACACCGCCCAGACCGGGGACGAAGCCGCCCGGCGGCTGGCACTGGAGACCCTGATAGAGGCGTGTATCGCCGCTGGCCTGACCGCCAAGGATCTGGGTTACGTCGATCTGGCGCACGTAGCCGCCCTGCGTGCAGAGGAGGCCGCCACCCTGCTGGACGACCCGGTACAACAGGGCAAGGCCGATTGCTTGCGTATCTGGACATTCCCACGCGAGCGCTCCTGGGACCGGCGCCTCGCAACGGCCGAACGCGCCGCCGATGCCCTCGAACCGCACGCCCGTACCCCGGTGGCCCTGCACGTGCTGGGCATCCTCAGCCTGCATGCCGCGCTAGGAGCCGCCGTGGTGCAGCGACCGCACGTGATCACACACTGGCTGGATGAGGCGGACCAGCTCGCCACCCGGGTACCCGACGACCTCGAAGGCAACTGGCGGTCGTTCTGCCGGACCAACGTCAGCCTCTGGCGCATCGCCATCGACGTGGAACGCGGCGAAAGCGGCGGCGCCGTCCTGAATATGGCCCGCACCATCGACCGCACGAAGCTCAGGTTGCGAACCCGTGAGGCCGCCTACCTGGCCGATGTAGGCCGGGGGCTGGCCAGAGAAACCAAGACCAGAGCCGAGGCGGTGCGCTGGCTGCGCCAAGCCGAGGAAGCCGCACCCCAGTTCATCCGCAACCATGCGAGCGTCCGGGAAACCGTGGCCTACCTGCTCGGAAGGGCGACCGCCACCGCAGGTGGCCGGGAGTTGCGTGGCATGGCCGCCCGCATGGGCGTACCGCACTGAGCCGCCTGACGGTCACGCTTCGTCCTGAAAAAGTTTCACAGCGGTGCAATTCGTGGAGTACCCGCAGCGTAGCCTCCTGGCCTCGTGCAGCAGAGCGAGGAAGTCACCCATCTTGAGCGCGGACGGAGCGTAGATGTCTTGCGCGATGCAGAAATGCCAGGTGCAACCGGCGCCCGGCGGAAGCGACCGGCACGATTCGTGATCCCTGCTGGCAGCGCCCGTGATCGATGTTGCCTGCTAACGCCTCCGCCGTACCGGGCCTGCTGGGCAGTGGCAGGCGAACGGAACCCAGGCGCCGTTGCCGATCCCGTCCCCTGGCAGGAGATGCGGCGTCGCGGGTGACGGCCGACTGTTATACATTTCTGTGATACATTCATGGTATGACGACCCTGGGAGAGCCATCAGTGGGGCTGCGGGAGCTGCGCCACCACACCAGTGAGGTGATCGCTCGCGTGCGCCGGGGTGAGACGATCGAAGTCACCGAGCACGGAACGCCTGTCGCCCGGCTGGTCCCGTTCGAGCGGCCCGAACGTCCCGCGATCCTTGCCCGGCTGGAGGCTGAAGGGCGCCTGCGTCCCGCCAAGAACCCTGGCTACATGCCCCAGCGGCTGCACCCAGTTACCGGTGCCGACCCGAACCCGCTCACGCGGGCGCTGCTGGAGGAGCGCGAGAGCGAGCGCTGACGACCCATGGCTCTCTACTACCTGGACACCAGCGCCGTGTTCAAGCTCCTGGCCGCCGAGGAGCACGCTGACGCGTTTCTCGCCTTCTACCGCGAGCACCGCGGCGACAACTGGATCAGCTCGGACCTGCTGCGGATCGAGGTCAGCCGTGTCGTGGCACGAAACTGGCCCGCGCTGATCCCCGACGCCCAGCGGCTGCTCGATGCTTTCGAGTACGTCCAGATCGACGAGGACGTCGTCCGTTCCGCCATCGTCGAGCCCGACCGCCTGCTGCGCTCCCTGGACGCGATCCACCTAGCAACAGCACGGCTGCTCGGCCCGGAGCTCACCGCCCTGCTCACCTATGACGACCGGCTCGCCAAAGCCGCCGCGGACGCGGGGATACCCGTCCTTGCACCACACGATGCCTGAACGCTGTGGGTGCCGGTAACCTGTACCGCCAGAAGTTGCAGTTCTGGTTCAGCGCAGCAGCTATCGCCTCCGCGTACGGCGCGATCCCGTTGGGCTGGCCCAGCACGTAGGCAAGGAAACGCGGGTGGCACCGGCATACCTGGGCGGGCTGTTTCAGACGCAGGGTGTGATCTGGGTTTTTTGCAGGTGCTCGTAGACCACGCTGGTGCGGACGTCGGCGATCTCGGGCCGTTCGGTAAGCCGGTCGATGACGAACGCGTACAGGTCCTGGTTGTCCCTGACCGCGACGTGGATGAGGAAGTCTTCGCTGCCCGACACCACGAACACGCCGATCGTCTCGGGCAGCTTGCTGACCCAGCCGCGGAACCCTTCGATGTTGCGCCGCGATGGCGGGCGGATCCGGATGGCGATGAGCGCCTGGACACCGCGGCCGATCGCCGCCAGGTCAAGATCCAGAACCGCGCCGCGGATGACGCCTCGCTCGCGCAGGCCGCGGGTGCGTTCCAGCGCGGTCGAGGGGGAAACCCCGACGGCGGCGGCGACGTCCCTGTTGGTGCGCCGCGCGTCTGCCTGCAACTCCCGCAGGCTTGCCCTATCAAGTTCGTCCAGGCCCGCCACAGCACCCTCCCGTCCGGATTATGTTCGATCTTGTTCCCTTGTTAGCGACTGCATGGCTAGCGTTCAAGGCAGATCCCATACTTCTGAGAGGATACCTGTGCCAGCAGACGTCAATAATGCGGCCGGCTTCACTCCTGAGGAGATCATCACCGGCGAGCCGGCCCGTGCGGCACGGCCGAAGGGGGTGATCCTGGTCGAAGAGCCCGCC
>DPMS01000226.1 GCA_003541285.1 Actinomycetota bacterium | reverse complement strand
ATCCAGAAGATCACCACTGCATCGTTGTGCCCGTTGCCCAGCGTCTCATACAGCGCCAGCGGATTGCAGACCAGGATATAGAAGCCGGGTAAGGCGCGTTGTGGGGCAGCCTTGCGCAGGATCAGCGCCGCCAAAAGCCCGCTGCCTGCCAGGAAAGCGCCCGCCAGCAGCTTGAAAGCCAGCACGTTGGCGATTACCCCATCCCCCGCCAGGCGCGCCACACCCGCCGCCAGGACCTCCCACAGCGGTCCGTAGGCTGAGGGGGTAGTCTTCCAGGCCATATAGCGGTAGAACGGATCGTGGGGGAAATTGGCGCCGGTCTGCCAGAACGGATTGGCGGCGTACATCCCCAGGATGCGCCCGTGCACGATGTTATCGAAGATGTCGGCTGCGTCGAAGGGGTAGAGGAAAAGCAGCACGGCCCCACAGGCCACCGCCATACCGGTTACTATCAACCAGGCCGCTTTGCCGCGCACCCGCCGGGCAGCCTGCCAGCCCAGCCAGTATAGCAAGCCCTGGGCGCCAAAGACCAGCCACATCTGATGGCGGAAGGCGGGCCTGGCCCAATAGGAATAGGTATTTTCAACCCGCCCACGCCCGAAGAGCGCCAACAGGTTCACCGGGCGCACCAGCAGCAGCCAGTAAATCAAAAAGCTCGCCAGGCTGACCGCCAGCAGGGCCAGCAGCGGGCCGGTGCCAGGGTCGGTTCCCATGCCGGTGACGATGCCGCCGAAGTCCTGCCCGGCGGCCCACATGGCCAGTGCGGTAACCGCGGCCAGGACGACGGTGCCGCGCACTCCCGGTGCCGGGAGCAGGATGCCGGCCGCGACCAGGCAGCACACGGCGGCCAGGACGAGCGGGCCAGGCCCGGACCTGAGGGCAGGCACACCGGCCGCGGGCGCACCGGCCACGGCGAACCAGGCGAGGCCGAACCACAGCAGCACCCAGATCGTGCGGGCGGCCGCCGGGCCGAGCGTCCGGCCCGCGGCGAACGAGGCTGCATGAGACCGCCCGGTGGGCCACAGCAGCACCGCGAGCAGCGCATAGAGCACAGCCGCTCCGGGGGCACCGGTCACCGGGCTCGCGGTGGGTGTGAGCAGGCCTCCCAGGCCCTCACCGAGCCACCACACCCCGAGCGCCCACCCCGCCGAGCACGCGAGCGCGATCCTGACCGCCGGGCGCCAGGCGATACCCAGGGCCAGCAGCAACTGGACGGTCCCGAACACCGCGTTGGCCGCCACCGGATGCTGCCCGGTCAGGTGTGCCACCCAGGTGACCGGGCCCGCGATCACCGCCGGGTTCCCGCTGGCCGCCGAGCCGAGCATGCGGGCGAAGCCAGTGCTGAACATGAAGGGCTGGAATTGCAGCACCGCATCGAGAAGCCAGAGCGCCGCCAGGCTCAGCTGGAGCCAGCGCCGGACGTCGCGGGCCGTACGCGGCCGGGATGGGGACCCGGTCACCGGGTCGTTCATGACGCCGGCGTCCGCGGGATGCGCGCTCAGGCGGGACTCCTCTGGATTTGAAGCAGACGACGCCTCAGAAGCCGGTGGCGGCATGAATGACGTCATTCGTATGAGGTCAGAGCGTAGATGGCGGTCCACCCCCGGACAAGAGCCGGCCCAGGCTGCGGGCACCTGCAGCGTGGCTGGCCGCTCCGTCCACCTGCCTGCCGTCATCTGTCAGGGGGCGCCCGCAAAATCCGGGCAAGCCGACCTTTCCGGTTCTGCTGCTTCTGCTGCGTCAGCGAGACGGCTCCGTAGACAATGAGCGGCGGCCCGCCGCGGTGGACCGGGTATAAGCAAGCCATTTCCCCCAGGGAGTCAGCGTGATGGGGGTGTACAACGCCTGGCCCCGCCATCGATCTACTCGACGAATTCGCTGCAGCCGCCCGGCGAAAGTTGTTGGCGCTGGGCAGCGCCCGGACTCCTATTCGTGTCACGTCAATGATCGCCCACGGCCAGACCGCGGGCGGGTCCTGAACGAGGAGACCGGACATGAACAGCCTGGCCAAGGGTTCCATGATGGCGGCGGGCATCCTGGCGGCCGCGACGGCCGGCGTCATGGTGGTGCTGCCCGGCCACGCCGGGATTTCGGCAGCCGCCCAGACCGGGCAGGTGACCGCCACCGCCACGACGGGGGCCGGCGGCCAGTCCGGCGACGGGTCGCCCGGCACGCCCGGGGCCGGGTCTGGTGGTACGGCTTCCACACAGGGCCAGTCGGGTGGCAGCGGCCAGCCGGCCGGGTCCGGCGGCTCGGGCACCGGTGGCATGGGTGCCGGGGGCACGGGCAGCCAGGGCACGGGCAGCGGCACGGGAACAGGCGGGACGGGAACAGGCGGGACGGGCACCTCAGGCGGGACGCCCCCCATTGGTCACCTGCCGGTGCTGGGTTCCCTCCGGCCGGAGATCCCCCCGGTGAGCCTGCACCTGCCGGTCGTCACCACCCTGCCGAGCCCGTCCGGCACGATCGGTGATCCTGGTGTGCCCTGCCTGCAGGGTTACGTCTGGCGTCAGGCGTTCGCCGGCGACTACGTGTGTGTCACCCCCGATGTCCGCGCTCAGGCAGCCGCTGACAATGCCGCCGCGACCGGGCGGATCGCCCCCGGTGGTGGCGCGTACGGCCAGTACACCTGCCAGCAGGGCTACGTGTGGCGGCAGGTCGTCCCCGACGACTACGTGTGCGTCACCCCCGATGTGCGCGCCCAGGCCGCGGCCGACAACGCGCAGGCCGATAACCGGGCGGCGCTGCTGCGCCTGTGGCTCAGCGACTGGACGCCACCCGCGCAGTCGCCGCAGCAGAACTGCTCGGGCGGAGTGTGCACGACCACCGAAGGCGGCTGGAATGGCCCGAATTTCCAGATCAACGGTGACCACTTCAACCTCGGGCCGGTCGTCCTGGAGGTTCGCAGCAACAACGGGACCGTGCTGTGGTCCGGCACCGTCACGGCCGGCTCCTACCAGGGTTTCGCAGGTGGCGCGCTAGCTGCCCAGACCTCCATCGGGGACTGCTCCGGCGTGCCCAACACGACCAACAACGACTACGCGATCGCGTACGACACGGTGTCCGGGCGGTGGTCCAACCAGGTGCCGCTCGACTCCGACTGCGCCTCTCTGTAGGGCGCGCCGGCAGGATGCAGGGACCAGGCCGCGGTGTCACCACCGCGGCCTGGTCCCTGGCCACAGCGATCAGAACACGCCATGATCATCCCCAATCCGCGCACCCCGCCGCGCTCGCTCCCCGCGCATCGCACATCGACCATCTGGAGGACTCGATGCCCGTCCTGACCCCACGCGCCCGGGCCTGCGCGGCCGCCCTGGCCACCGCCGGCGCCCTGCTGCTCGGCGTGACCGGCTGCAAGGCGGCCGGGACTGCCGCCCCCACCCCGACCCAGACGGTAACCAAGGTCGTGACACCGTCCCCGGTTGTCTCCACCACACAGGCCGTGCCTACCGCCACCGCGTCCACCCACATCGCGCCTGCCAATGAGTTCGGGAACGGCACCGTCTACGACGCCTGGATCACTTCGGTCACGCCGGGCTCACCAGCAACGGTGACCATGGAGATGGCCTGGCATTACACCGGCGAGGCCGCGGTGGCCTACGCCCGGGCACATCATCTGCACGCGCCCATGAACGACCACATTGACGTCGACCGCAAGTTTTCGGCCACGGTCGCCGTCTCACCTGCGATCCAGGCCTCCATCAACCCGGAAGCGGCCGGGGTGCAGCACCTCAGCCCGGCTGCCTTCCTCGCCTGGGCCGGTGCGCACCCAGCGGCCAAGTTCAGCGGCCAGTACGCCGGGCCGCTCTACGCGGTCACGTTCAGCAACGATGTGCTCGTCTCCGCGAACCAGATCTTCGAGCCCTGACGGCGGCGGCCGGGCGAGGCCGGCCATCCCCCGGCCGGCTGGCCGGTGGCCCTGATGGGCGGCCTCTCCGGCCTCTCCGGCCGTTCACGAGCCTCAGGTCACCCGGGCTGCCCCGTTCCCCGCAGAGAACCGCGCCTGGCCTGGCACGGGGCAGGTGAAACAGACCGTGGTCATGCATGCAGGGAGGGGAAATGAGGGGAAAGGCAGTGATGTCACGGTGTGTGCGCAGCGCCCGCCGACCCTCTACCGTGAGCGCATGCAGGATCGCGAGATCGTGGCAGCGATCGTGGCCGGCGAGCCAGCGGGGCTCGCTGCCGCCTACGACCAGTACGCACCGGCACTGCACGCCTACTGCCGGTCGGTGCTCTCCGAGCCGGCCGACGCCGCCGACGCCGTACAGGACACGTTCATCATCGCCTCGGCCAAGCTGGGCGGGCTGCGCGACCCAGACCGGCTGCGGCCGTGGCTGTATGCGGTCGCCCGCAACGAGTGCCGCCGGCGGCTGCGGGCCCGCGCGTCGTCGGTCCCACTCGATGAGGCCGGCGAGATGACCGACCAGAGCGCCGATGTCGGCGTGGACGCCGAGCGGGCCGAACTGCGCATGCTGGTGGGGGCGGCGCTGGCCGGGCTGAACCCGGGCGAGCGGGAGATCATCGAGCTGAACCTGCGGCACGAACTCGACGGCGCCGACCTCGCGGACGCCCTGGGCGTGCCCCGCAACCAGGCGCATGCCCTGGCGTCGCGGGCCCGTACCCAGTTCGAGACCTCGCTGGCAGCCCTGCTGGTCGCGCGGACCGGGCGGGAGGACTGCCCGGAACTGGACGCCATCCTGGCCGGCTGGGACGGGCAGCTCACCATCCTGCTGCGCAAGCGGGTCAACCGGCACATCGAGCGCTGTGACGTGTGCGGTGAGCGTAAGCGCCGCCAGCTCAGCCCGGCCATGCTGCTCAGCATGCTGCCGGTGGCCCTGCTCCCGGCCGGCCTGCGTAACCAGATCTTCCGGCTGGTCGCCGACACCGGCCCGGCTGCCACCAGCTACCGTGCCCGGGTGATCCACCGGGCGGAGCCGTTCGGTGGAAACGGGTTCCCCAAGCCGCTCGACCCACCGCATGCGGGACACGGGGTGAAGGGCTACGCCGTGGCCGCCGTGGCAGCATGCGTGATTCTGGCCGCGATCGGTGGTGGGGTGGTGTTCGCGGCCGAACTGGTGCATCCCCATTCGCCCCCGCTGGCGGCCGGGCCGTCCACCTCCGCGCCTGCGTCACCAAGCGTGGCCGCCGCCCGGGCCACGCTCACGCCAACGCCAACGCCCTCGGCCGTCGCGACCACGTCCGCGCCGCCAGCGGTCACCATCCTGCCCGCGCCGCCACTTCCGCCCCCGCCGACAACCGCGGCACCTACCCCGACCCACACCAGGAAGCCGCCACCCCCGCCGGGCACGCTGGCGCAGCCCTCGCCGACCACGGTCCGGCTGGCCCCCAGCGCTGGCGGTCCCTACACCGGGACGTTCACCATCACCGCGCAGGGCGGCCCGGTCAAGGGATACAGCGTGGTCATCCCGGGGCCGGCCCAGCAGTACCTGACCGCCACCCCGTCAACCGGCAATCTGAAGAAGTCCGGCAGCACCCAGACGATCACTATCACCGCCCCGGCCACGCCCCCGGCTGGTGCCGCTTTCATAACGGACATCACCGTGAATCCGGGTGGCTGGACCGTTGAGGTGGATTACCCGCCGGCCGGCTGATGGCCGCAAGCGCAAATAGCGACATAAACCCTGACGGGCGCAACATTCCGCCTGCTGGCGGCGTGGACGGTGACGGCGGGCACCAGGCGGTCCAGCGCCCGTCGTGGTGCTCGATGGCCCAGCCGGGGTAGTCGTCGGCGATGGCCTGGGGGTATTTGCCGCCGGGTGGGGGCTGGGTGCCGGTCATGGGGCTTTCTCCCCGGGACGGGTGGGCTGGGCCGCTGGTGGACGGGGCGGGGGTCCTGGCCGGGCCGCGAGTTCGGTATGTCGCATGCTGGTGAGCAGTTCGCGGGTGGTGGTGGCGGAGATGATGGTTCCGGGT
>DPMS01000128.1 GCA_003541285.1 Actinomycetota bacterium | reverse complement strand
CTCTGTAGTGGCCTTGACAGCCGAGGTCTTAGTGCCCGACGCTCTACGTGTTGTTCACTGCAGCCGGGGGGACCAATATGAGGCCAAAGGTGGGCGTGCAGCGCATCGCCTCTACCGCATATGCGGATGCTCATAACGCGGCGATAGTTTTTGCGCTATCCGGTGATTTGGCGCTTGCGGCTGGTCGATTGGTCGCGGTAGCGTCCGGCGTTCAGATGCCCGTCGCGGAACCGGGCCGGAGCTGGGTCTTGTCTGGCATGAGCGCTCCTCATCGCCGGGCCGTTTCGGAGGAGTTCACGATGCTAAGGCGACCTGACGTATTGATGCGCGCGGTGCGCCGATCACTTGCCGCGCGAGCAATCACCGGCACGGGATGCCGCGGATGGTCTGGTCATGCTCGCGCCTTTGCGCATCATTTATCATCCCGGCTCGTCGGCAGCCTGCTGCTGGCATCCGCCGTCATCGTGCTGCCGTCGGCGGCGCGGGCCGGTGCAGCAGTTCCGCCCGATTGGATACCAGCAGCCGCTCCGGTGGCGGGCCTCAACCCGCCAGCAGCCGATCCGAATCCTCAGGTGAATCTGGCCCGGGTGTCGTGCCCGGCGGCGGGCTCGTGCGTGGCCGTCGGAAGCTATCAGGGCTCTCCTGATAACGGCAACGCCGATCCGGTTATCGAAACGCTCGCCGATGGAACCTGGGCAGCGATGAGCCCGCCGCTCGATGCCCTCACCCCCCCGGAACACGCTGTCTCGGACACCGGCGGAGACCGGCTGTCGGACCTGTCATGCCCGTCCGCCGGGCAGTGCGTGGCTGTCGGCTATTACCTGACCTCTTACTTTGGCATCGAGGGCCTGATCGAGACCGACGTCGGCGGGACGTGGACAGCGACCACCGCCCCGCAAGCCGGCCTCAGTCCCGCGCCCTCGCAATACCTCCAGCTAACCAATGTCTCCTGCCCGGCTGCCAGCTTCTGCGTGGCTCTCGGCCGCTACATAACCTACGACTCGGCGGGCGTTCCGCACGTCTACGGCGCGATCGAGACATTGTCCGGCGGGTCCTGGACCACGGCCAACGCGCCCACCGGGCTTAACAGCATTTCCTGCGGGGCACCCGGCTCGTGTGTCGCCGCCGGAGACGACGGCGTCCTGGATGTCCTGTCGGGCGGCGCGTGGACGACCTCCTCGGTTCCGGTGACCGGGCTCAACCCACCGCCGAGCGGACAGGCCGTGAGCGCGGGCGAGGTGGCGTGTCCGACACCAGCCTGGTGCGCGGTCCCTGAGTACTACACCGACTCCTCCGGCAGTGAGCACAGTTTCATCGCCAGACTCTCGGATGGGACATGGTCGGTCATCACCGTCCCCTCACTGGTAGGAGACAGGATGTCGTGCCCAGTTGCCGGGTGGTGCGCCTTCACCGGCGGCCCGGCGCCGATCAGCGTTCTCTCGGACGGGACCGTGACCACCACGGCCCTGGACACTGGCAGCCTGAATCCGCTGCCGCCCTACCTTTACACCGTGGGCATGACCGGCGACCCGTCCTGCCCGGCTCCCGGTTCATGCGTCGCCGTCGGCGAGTACACCGACGCCGCAGGTCATCGCCAGGGACTGATAGCCACCCTGGCCAGCGGAAACTGGAGCGCGATCACCGAGCCGGTCACCGGCCTCAGCCCCGCGGCAGGACCCGAACCGGGCCCGGGCGGGCCCGGTGACCCGCTCAACGACGTGGCATGTGCGGACGCCAGCACGTGCATCGCCGTCGGCGGCTACATCGACAGTTCCGGCAACCTGCAAGGACTGATCGAGACCCTGCAGGCACGGCAACCGCAGACCATCGGCTTCACGTCCACGCCCCCGGCCAGCGCCACCATAGGCGGCACCCCCTACCTGGTCACCGCAACCGGCGGAGGATCCGCCAACCCCGTCACCTTCGCCATCGACCCCGCCTCCACCTCCGGCTGCGCGATCTCCGGCTCAACGGTCAGCTTCAGCTCACCCCCAGGCACCTGCATCATCGACGCCAGCCAGCAAGGGAACAGTTCCTACCAGCCAGCCCCGCAAGCCACCCAGAGCTTCACCGTCAGCCCGGCGCACCTGACCATCACCGCATCCTCACCCACCCTGACCTACGGCAGCACCGTGCCACCAATCACGCCCGGCTACGCCGGCTTCGTCAACGGCGACAACCCGGCAAGCCTAACCAGCCAGCCGGCCTGCTCCACCACCGCCACCAGCAGCTCACCCGTCGGCACCTACCCCGCCACCTGCTCCGGCGCCGACGATCCCAGCTACACCATCAGCTACGTCCCGGGCACCGTCACGATCACCCCGGCCGCCCCGCCCATCACCTGGCCCGCGCCAACACCGATCACCTACGGCACCCCGCTCACCGCCGCGCAGCTCAACGCGACATCGACCGTAATGGGCACGTTCAGCTACAGCCCCCCGGCCGGAACCGTCCTGCAACCCGGCAGCCAGGCACTCACCGTCACCTTCACACCCACGGACAGCACCGACTACACCCAGGTGACCGCCACCGCCACCATCGCGGTGAACTTCACCCAGCCATGCATCACCACGACCGTCAGCGGACCGCTGACCATCGGGAACGGCCAGGCCATCTGCCTCAGCACCGGCGGCGACATCACCGGAGCCGTGAAGATCACGGCCGGGGGCGCGCTGTGGATCAAAGGCGGCACCATCGGCGGCTCCCTGCACGCCACCAGCGCCGCGGCACTCACACTATGCGCCGCCACAGTCACCGGGTCAGTCACCGTCACCGGCTCAACCGGGCCGGTCATCCTCGGCGGACCAGGCTGCACCAGCGACACCATCGGCGGCGCCATCCACGCGTCAGGCAACACCGCAGGACTCACCATCCAGGGCGACCAGGTCGGCGGCTCGCTTTCCATCTCCGGCAACAGCGGCGGCGAGACGCTAACGGGGAACACAGCGACCGGCAGCGCCACCGTCACAACCAACACCGGCGTCTCGTTCACCAGCAACACGATCACAGGCTCCCTGGTGATAACCAGCAACACCGGAGGCTTCATCTACAGCGACAACACCATCGGTGGGCACATCACCAACTCAGGCAACAGCTAGCCTCGCCGGGCTCGAAATCCGGTGATGCGTCCGCTGCTGCAGAGTCAAAGAAGTGACCGGAAAACGCGGACGATTACCGAGCATGGCCGCCGGGCCCGGCCGGTTACAGGCTGGCGGCCGGGCTGGGATGCCGCGGCCCTGGGCTGGGGAGCCAGTTCAGCCATGTTCCGTGTGAGTCGGTCAGGGCCAGGGGTGTGCAGCCGTCGCGGGCGAGCACGAACGGGCTGCCCCCGTGGGGCGGTATGGGTTGTTCTGGCACGACGCCTGGTCCTTCGTTGGACAGCCATACCGCCGGCAGTGCGCTGACCACGCCAGCGAACTCCCGCCGGCCGGCCGGCGGGAGGTAGGCGAGCACGGCGGAGTGGTAAATGACCAGGGTGGCACCGGGTGGCACCGGGCGGCGCCTGAGCGGCGAGCGCGGGCAGGCCGTCGCGCAGGTCACCGTGGTGGATGACCGGCGGGTCGCGGCGGGCGGTGGCGATCGCGGCGGCCAGCCGCTGCTCGCGGTCGCCTTCACCAGGCCAGACCAGGCAGGAAAGCCAGCGGACGTCATCGTCGCTGGTGACATCCAGGGGGTTGAGGTCCAGCCCGGCCCGCCAGGTGATCTCGGGGATCCGGTCCGGCAGGGGCACCGGGCCGTGCGGCTGGCAGGACAGGACCGGGGCCAGGGGGTCGCCGCCGGTGATCCGGTGCCCGGCGAAATCGTAGGAGTAGCGGTCGAACAGCAGCGTGAGCCCGGCGCTGGCGCCGACCTCGATCAGGGCCAGCGGCGGGCGCAGCTGGGCCAGGGCGGGCAGCAGCGTGGCGCACCGGGCCGGCTCGTTGGTCTGGGTTCGCCGGGCCCCGATGACCCCGGCGAGCGCGGACCGGTCACCGGTGGCCAGCGCCCGCAGCCCATCCAGGTCAGGCGTGGTTCCCAGCAGATAGCGGGCTGCGGCGAACAGCAGGTTCGGCTGGCGCTTTTCCGGCGGCAGCGAACCGAGGAAACCCAGGACGATAGCGTCCTCAGCGACCGAGGCGGCCAGCTGCTCGTAGACCGGGCTGCGGCCGCTGGCCTCCTCGGCGAACGCCCGGTAGTTTCCCGCGGTGCCCAGACCTAGATCATGCCCATGCATCCACACCCAACGGACGCTACGACAAGACCGGCACGGCCGCGCCGGGATTCAGCCGCCCGTCACACTTCGCGATCACGCCGTCAGCCACTCAACGTGCCCGACCCGCCGTTCGGGGCGGCCAGGACAGCCTCGATGCTCATCGGCTCAGGTGCGCCGATCAGGTCGCTCTGCGCGCCGAGATCGACCGGAGTAGCCGAATAAAGTGCGTCATGATCACGTGGGTTCGCTGTTTGTAGGCTCATGCCGTGGATGCGACCTTGGCGTGGACGGTGGTCGGATCGGCTGCGGGCGCGGTGATGTCGTCCCACCACGCGGGGAGGGGTCCAGCGCAGTCAGGGCAGATGTGCCCGCAGCCGTCGATGTAGGTGGCCTCCGCCAGAGTGGTCTGGGCGCCACAGCCGGGCTTGGCGCAGGTGATCGTCGCTGAGGAGGAGGCGGCGGCGTCCATGAGCTGCTCCTTCCGCTGGTGGGGTCCCCGGTGGCGGGGTCCGGGTTCGGTGTGTCCCGGTGCAGGAAGGCGCGCAGGCGTAATAGGGCGGGAGGGCAACTGGCCGACGCGGCTGGTCAAGATGTTTTCCGCAGGAAAAGATCTCTGACCGGCCGGGGCGAGCGCAGCGAGAG
>DPMS01000125.1 GCA_003541285.1 Actinomycetota bacterium | reverse complement strand
CGCCAGCATGGCGACGAGCGCGAGCGCGGCGAGCCGTCTCACTCGCCCAGCCCCATCTGGATGTAGCCGGTCGGGCACACGTCGCTGCAGATGTGGCAGCCGATGCACTTGGTGTAGTCGGTGTCGACGTAGCGCCCGGTGGTCGACTTGTCCTTCTTCACCCTGAACACCGCGGTCTGCGGGCAGTACACGACGCAGTTGTCGCATTCGAAGCAGAGGCCGCAGGACATGCTGTAAACGGCTGCCACGGCGCGGCTTAATTTGGCGGCGAACGTAAGAAGTGGGGTATTCGGCTACTTTGTTGAAGATCGAGAAGGTGGCGCAGTGGGGTGAGGGTTCGTAGCGCCTGATAGGGAAATGGAGTAGAAACTTGGCGGGCCTGTGGGACACAGGCGCGGCATCGGTCAAACCACCAAGTTCAGTCCGATGCCGCGCCCCACACCCTCGATGAGAGAGTCTTCCCGAGATCAATCTTACATGAACTCACGCGCTCGTCGAGTCCCATGGGTCCTGATGCCCCATGGAACCCGGACGACGCTATCTCTGCGCGGGCTGCCGACAGCCTGTGCTCATCTGCCGCGACTGTGATCGCGGGCAACGCTATTGCGGTGCGGGCTGTGCCGAGGCGGCCCGATGCGTGTCGATGCGAGAGGCCGGCGCACGTTACCAGGCCAGCCATCGAGGACGCCTGGCCCATGCCGAACGCCAACGTCGCTACCGGGCCCGATGCAATAAAGTGACGCATCAGGGTTCCGGATCGGAGCCCCCCTCTGCTGAACTGGCGGCAATGTCGGCCGTACGGAAACCGGACCCTTGTTCCTGCCATTTCTGCGGCCGGCAGTTGCCGGAACGGGTGCGCCTGGACTTCCTGCGCACCCCGGTCCGCTCGACCTCCCCGATGCAGAGGGCACGTCATGCCGATTACCCCCGAACTTGAGGCGCAGATCCTGCGCTACTACCATGCCGAGCACTGGCCTGTCGGCACCATCGCCCGCCAGTTGGGCCTCCACCGCGACACCGTCGACCGTGTTCTGACCCAGGCGGGCCTGCCCCGTGTGGTGTCGATTCGCCGGCCCTCGGCGATCGATGGCTACCTGCCGTTCATCCTTGAGACCCTGGAGCGGTTTCCCCGCCTGAGGGCCAGCCGGCTCTATGCCATGGTCAAGGACCGCGGCTACCCGGGTCGCCCCGATCACTTCCGCCACCTGATCGCCCGGCATCGCCCCCGGCCGAAGCGGGAGGCCTATCTGCGTCTGCGCACGCTTCCGGGCGAGCAGGCCCAGATCGACTGGGGGCACTTCGGCGAGATCCAGATCGGCCGGGCTCGGCACAAGCTGATGGCGTTCGTCGCTGTGCTGTCGTATTCGCGCCGGATCTTCCTGCGCTTCTACCTGGGCGCCCAGATGGAGAACTTCCTGCGCGGCCATGTGGCCGCCTTCACCGCCTGGGAGTCCGTGCCCAGGGTCCTGCTCTACGATAACCTGAAGAGCGCGGTGCTCGAACGCCAGGGCGATGCCATCCGCTTCCATCCCACGCTGCTCGCCCTGGCCGGCCATTACTGCTTCGAGCCTCGCCCGGTCGCCCCCGCCCGCGGCAACGAGAAGGGACGGGTCGAGCGGGCGATCCGCTATATCCGCGACGCCTTCTTTGCCGGACGCACGGTCAAGAATCTCGACGAACTCAATGCCCAGGCCGAGGCCTGGATCTCGGGCCCGGCCAGCGAACGGCGTTGCCCGGAGGATCCGGACCGGACCGTGGCGGCCGTCTTTGCCGAGGAGCGCGAGCGCCTGCTGGCCCTGCCGGCGGACACCTTCCCGACCGACGAGGTCCGCGCCGTCCGGGCTGGCAAGACGCCCTACGTGCGCTTCGATCGCAATGACTACTCCATCCCGCACACCTGTGTCGCCCAGACCCTGACCGTCTCGGCCAGCCTCGACACCGTCCGGGTCCTCGACGGCCAGACCGTCATTGCCCGCCATCGGCGCAGCTTCGACCGCGGCGCCCAGATCGAGGACCCCGCGCACGTAGCCGACCTGGTCGAGGCCAAACGCGCCGCCCGCGCACACCGCGGCACCGACCGCCTGATCGCCGCCATTCCTCCCTGCCGGGACTTCCTGGCCCAGGCGGCCGAACGGGGCGAACCACTCGGCCGAATCGTCCGGCAACTCAATGAGTGGCTCGACCAGTATGGGGTCGAGAAACTGACCTCGGCCATCGGCGAGGCCCTGGCGCGGGGCGTGCCGCATCCCAATGCCGTGCGCCTGGCCCTGGACCGCCAGGCCCCGCCGCCCATTTCGGTGGCCCTGCCCGAACACGTCAAGCGTCGAGACGTGCCGGTCCGGCCGCACGCCCTGGCCGACTACGACGCCCTCCTGGAGAACGACGATGAGTGACCTGCGTGAACGGGCCCGCCAACTGCAGCTGAACGGCCTGCTGGCCCATTGGGCCGAATGCCAGGAGGCTGCCTGGGTCGAACCCCTGTTGGATTGGGAGGAGACCGAACGCCATCGCCGCTCCCTGGAGCGGCGCCTGCGCTACGCCCATATCGGTCGTTTCAAACCCCTGGCCGACTTCGATTGGTCCTGGCCCAAGCAGATCGACGCGCGCGCCGTCGCCGAGCTGATGACCCTCGACTTCGTCGGCACGGCGACCAACGCCATCCTGATCGGCCCCTCCGGGGTGGGCAAGAC
>DPMS01000261.1 GCA_003541285.1 Actinomycetota bacterium | reverse complement strand
GCAGCAGGGCTCCCACCCGTCAGGCTCCACGACCTGCGCCACGGCGCCGCCACCCTGGCCCAAATGGGCAGAATTGCATCTGATGCATCATCCGGCAGGCTGCGTGAGCACGCGCTGCCTGCGGTGCAGCTTGCGGCCGTGCGGCGCACCCGGCGGGCAGGGACGGCTGGCGGCCGCGCTGACCTGGAGCTTCACCGGCCGCGTGCAGCTGATGCATCGATGATGCGGCTGGCACCGTTGCGTGGTGTGCGTCATCGTTGCGCTTGCTGACCTGGTGATGCGTCCGGGTGCTCGTAGCTGCGCCGGGTGCGATCATGGCGGCCGGGGCAGGGCGGCGCGCCGGCGGCCACGCCCGTCCGGGTGTGACTGCGGGCCGGCGCCGCTGACCGCGACACGCGCCCCTGACCTGGTGGTGCGTCCCCGGCGTTGCGGCTGATGCCAGGATGTGGCACCTGATCCGGTTGCACTGAGTGCCTGTCTGGCTACTTCTGATGCATGATCGTGGAGGTGTTCGTGCCCGGGACGCGGAAGGCCGCTGGGCCGGCTGCTTTAGTGCTGGCGGGCGGCGCGGTGCCGCTGCGGCCCGAGCCCGCGCTGTTCGACGCGATGCTGGAGGGCTGGCGGCGCCAGCAGGCCGCGCAGCGGCTGACCGGCCCGCTGATCGACGGGCGGGCCCGGCTGGTGCGCCGGTTCCGTGATTTCACCGGGGCGTGGCCGTGGCAGTGGACGCCTGGGCGGGTGGAGCAGTGGGTCGCTTCGGGCGGGTGGGCGCACTCGACGGTCCGCTCGTATGAGGGCGCGCTGGTGGGCTTCCTGGATTACGTCTGCGATCCCCTGTACGGCTGGGTTGCCGAGTGCGAGCAGCGGGCCGGTGCCCGCCCGGTCCAGGTGTGCCACGAGGGCAACACCGCGGTGCACGCGGCCGGGTACGAGGGCCGGTCGGAGCGCCGCCCGCTGACCCGCGGTGAGTTGCAGGCGTTCCTTGACGCCGCCGACGATCACGTGGAGCGGGCGGCGTCATCGCGGCGCAAGGGGGTGGCTGGCCGCGTTCCGCGACGCGACGCTGTTCAAGGTGGTCTACGGGTGGGGGCTGTTCGCCGGGAGACCGCGATGCTGGACGTGTCCGACTTCGCCGCGAACCCGGCGGCCCCTGAGCTGGGCGCCCTGGGCGTGTGCCATGTCCGGTACGGCAAGGCGATGCGGGGCAGCCCGCCGCGGCGGCGGGCGGTGGCCACCGTGATAGAGCCAGACGGCGCTGGCCCTTTCCGATGACAGTCAGCCGGCCGGCTGCCCAGTCGATGTCATCGAGTGTGAGACCGGCGGCCTCGCCAGCGCGAAGCCCCAGACGCGACAACGTGATCACCACGGCCCGGTCCCGCACGCCGACCCTGGTCGCCGGGCTGGCAGCGGCCAGCAGCGCATCGACCTGGCCTGGCGTGAGCCCGCGCGGCAGCGTCGCGCGCGTGGCCCGCGGGCGCAGAATCCCGCGGCTGAGGTCGCGGTCTATCCGCCCGGTCGCCAGCGCCCAGCGCAGCAGCGACCGCATTGCGCTGACCAGCAGCGAACACGACGCCGGCGCGTAGCCTTTCCCGCGCTCGACGATGTAGGCGTTGACCATCGCGACGCCGGAATCCTCCCACCTGACGGCATCACCATCGGCGAGCGCGGCGACGAAGCCGCCTGCCCAGCCGCGCCGGTTACGAAGGACACCCTCGCTGACGGCGGCCTGGTCGCGCTGCCAGGCGCCCCACGCATCAAGTTCCGCGCCAGCGGGACCGGCCGGTTCCGGGCCTGCCGCGTGGCGTGACTGACTGCGCGGCTCGAGAAGGAAACGGCGAACCACTGAAATCCGGCCAATCGCCATGCTGCGCCCCGGAGTACCCGGGACAAAGCCAGCCGCGAACAGGTCCAGCAGCCCGCCATCCAGCGCCTCGATCTCGACTCCGTGATCATCCATCCACGCGCTCAGCCACAACGCCACGCTGACAACCTGCGGGATCGTCCCGGGCGAATATCCCTGGACCGTCAACCATTCACGCAGATCAGCTGCCACCGCGTCCGCAAGCGGACCTCTCGGCGCACCAGGGTGAACAGGTCGCACAAGACCACCTCCAAGTAGAACGAGTACTTGAAGGATCGGCCCATCAGATTATGCCGACCTTAAGAACCAGCCCGGCGGCCTGACCTGCGGCAGCACGCCGAACATCGGCATAACGAGAAGGTCGGCATAGACCCTCTACTTCGAGGCCGACCGCGGCGACGGCTTCCGCGAGCCCGGCTTCTCCAAGGAACGCCGCCTGGAGCCGCAGATCACCATCGGCCTGCTTGCCGGGCAGGACGGGTTCCCGCTCATGGTCTCCGCCTTCGAGGGCAACCGGGCCGAGACCAAGACCATGCTGCCGGTCATCGGGAAGTTCATGGCCGCCCACCAGCTGCCCGACGTCACGGTCGTCGCCGACGCGGGCATGATCTCCGAGGCGAACCAGAAGGCCATCGAGGCCGCTGTTGCCCGGCGCTGA
>DPMS01000133.1 GCA_003541285.1 Actinomycetota bacterium | reverse complement strand
CGACCCGGCCCGCGCCCTGGTCCCGGTTCTGACGAGGATGCCCCAAGACGGCATCCCGCCTGGTGACGTGCTCGCCGACTCCGGCTACGCCCACCGCACCGCCCAAGGCTGGGCCATCCCGCTGCGCACCGCCGGCGCCGCCCTGATCCAGGACCTGCACCCCGATGACCGCGGCCCTCACGGCACACACCACGGCGCGGTCATCGCCAACGGCAACCTCTACTGCCCCGCCACACCCCGCGCCTGCCCGGACTCGGCCCGCCCGCCCGCGACGCCACCACAGACCAGGCCACCGCGCATGACCAGCAGACCGCTGAGACCGCCCGGTACAAGCTGGGGAAGATCACCGCCAATGATCCCGATGGCTATCACCAGATCATGTGCCCCACGCTCCTGGGGAAACCCCGCTGCCGGCTCCCGCCCGCAGTCAATGGCCCTGGACCGGCAGCGGCCCGAGATCCTCACCCCGCCCGCCTGCCCGCCGGCCTGCTGCATGCAGAAGACCCTCACCGTCCCACCCGAGGTCTGCGCGAAGACCGCGCAAAAACACGACTACCCCCCCAAAAAACCACCGCCGCTCCCACGCGCGGCGCACCGCCGCCGAACGGACCTTCGCCACCGCCAAGGACCCGGCCAGCAACGACACCAGCCGCGGCTGGTGCCAGCTCACGGGCCTGACCGCGATCACCTTGCTCACCGCCACACTGCTGGCCGTCCGCAACCAGCGGATCCTCACCGCCTGGGCCGCCCGCCAGGAGCAAAACGCTCAGCGTGCCACTGCCGGGCTCCCACCGGGAACCCGCCGCCGGCGCCGCAAGACACCGGCCCTCCTCACCGCAGCGCCCCCATAACCAGCAAGCCGGCCCCGCACGCGGCCACCCCGCACCGCTCTGCCAGCACACCTGCCACCGCGCCACTCCCACACGCCCCCACCCGGGCAAACACGGCCGCATGGCACCACAACACGACCCGGTACAGCCAAAAGAAGATCATCTCCGGGCAGGACACCCATCCTGGCCCCGGGCGGCACGAATGTCAGAGGCAAACGTGAAAATAGGCCTCAGTGAAACGTGATGCGATGAAGGAGCGGAGCCTCCCGCTCCCTGGCGGATGCTGGAAGTTGCCAAGCATCCGTCTCCACCAGGAAAGGGAGGCCCCCAATGGAGACAGCGTATGACGGCCGGCAGGTCGTCGGCATGGACCTGCACCGGCGCCGCAGCGTGCTGGTGCGGATGACCGGGGACGGCCGGCGGCTCGCAACGGCCAGGATCATCAACAGCCCGGTGGAGCTCAGGAGCCAGATCGCCCGGGCCGGCAAGCACCCGGAGGTCGTCCTGGAAGCGACGTACGGGTGGTACTGGGCGGCGGGCACCCTCGCCGCCGCGGGCGCGGAGGTGCACCTGGCGCACCCGCCCGGGGTGAAGGCGTTCACCTACCGCAGGGTCAAGAACGACGGGCGCGACGCCGCTGACCTTGCTGACTTGCTGCGGATGGGCCGCCTGGCGGAGGCGTGGATCGCCCCGCCTGAGATCCGTGAGCTACGCGAGCTCACCAGGTACAGGATCAAGCTCGTGCACCTGCGGACCAGCTGCAAGGACCAGGTCCACGCGGTCTTGGCCAAGCTCGGCGTCCCGGTCACCTGCAGCGACATCTTCGGCAAGGCCGGGCCGGCGTGGCTGGACGCCCTCGGCCTGCCGCAGCCATACGCCGGGAAGGTCACCTCGCTGCGGCAGATCATCGGCGTGCTGGATGCCGGGATCACCATGCTCGGCGAGGTGATCGCGGACCTGCTGGCCGGTCACCAGGGCTATCAGGTGATCCAGCAGCTGCCCGGCATCGGCCCGGTGCTCGCCGCGGTCATCATCGCCGAGATCGGCGAGGTGACCCGGTTCAAGAACCCCGCCCAGCTGTGCGCATGGGCCGGGCTCACTCCCCGCCACCGCGAATCCGGCACCAAAATCACCCGCGGGCGGGTGACCAAGCAGGGCTCGCGGATGCTGCGGTGGGCGCTGATCGAGGCCATCCAGCGGGCCGGCAGCGACTCGGTGACCGGCGCGGTCAAGGCGGCCATCATCGCCCGCCGCGGGAAGGAAACCCGCAACATCGCCAAGGTCGCCGCCGCCCGCAAGCTCCTCACCCTGATCTACTACGGCCTGCGCGACGGGCAGATCCGCTGCCTGCCCGCGCCCGCCCCAGAACCGCCCGTGACCACGCCAGCGCGGGCGGCATGAACAGCTTTCCCCTGGCCAGCGGCCAGGCGCGCGGTCGCCAAGTCTTCTGCCCCGCCGTCACCGGCGGCGCGGGCGCCAAACGTGATGACCCCGCCTGGCCGCCCTGACGCGAACCCGCCCCATGCTCCCCGGCCCTGGCCGGGGCCACGCGAAGGGATGAATGCAGCCAGCGGCACTGCCCGCACCCGCTAACCGGTCATGGGGACGGACCCGGAAGACAACCAGACACCGAGCAACCGCACACGGCTCCGGTTTCCCGCCGCCACATCATCGGGCTCCCGGCCAGCCGCCTCAAGGACACCTCCGGCGCCGCCCCGGCGGCCGGGCTCCGCCCGGTCCTTGACCCGCCCAGCCGTCCGCCACGGACCCTGGCAGCTACCGGGAAACACGAGACGCCAGTCACGCACGCCCAGCCAGCCCCCAAACCCCGGACAAAACCCCCCTTGACACGGCACCGCTCCTTCAGGGATGAAGACCTCACCCGGTCTGACCTGGGATTACATCATCCCAGGTCATTTTTTTCGTGTCCGTTTTGTCCCCTTGGTTGCTCCGTGGTTGCTCGCGCGCACGGACCCGGCAATCCGGTCTTGTCAAAAACGGGCGGCCAGGCGCCGGATCCGGGGTCACGCGTCCCGGGATCGCGCCGCCACGCCCATTCAGGCTCACTAGACCAATGGTCTAGACCTTCGCGGCAGTCACCGGGAACGCACCCGGAGTCCCCTATGATGATGCTGTCACGCAGCGTGATATTCGCTGGTAATCGGCACTCGTGTGGCGATCCGCCGCTGGTGCCGCAGGCCAGGCACGCCGGTTTACCTTCCCGGGGATGCGCGGGGCGGCGGCGAGGCGTTCCCGGGCGATGGCGCCGGCGGCTGCCTGGCTCGAAGCGGTAAGTCCGCTGGGCGCTTCCGTCTGCAGACGACGCGGAGCACCAGGGCGCGTGCCACCAGGCGGCCAGGGCCTGCCAGCGCGTCGTCAAGCGCCGCGGTGAGCGCTTCGGAGCGCTGGGCGCGGGTGCTCGCGCGGAGATCCTCGTCCCTTGCCGTGCGCTCGTCAGCGGGTGGGTGGTCAGGTGGCCCAGAGCGCTTGTGTGGGTGACAGCCGGGCCGCGCGGATGGCCGGCAAGAGCCCGGCGAGGGCACCGATGAAGATGGTGGCACCGAGGCCGCCGGCCCATGCTTCGGGGGCGATGACGATTGCCCAGCCTTTAGCGTGGGCGTAGACAACGGTCGCGGCGACCCCGANNCCGATCAGGGCAAGCAGGATGGCCTCGGACAGGAACTGGATCCGGATCTGTCCTTTGGTGGCGCCCAGCGCCCGGCGCAGCCCGATCTCCGGACGGCGTTCCAGCACCGAGATGATCATGATGTTCGCCACGCCGACCGCGCCGACGAGCAGCGCGACCGCGCCCAGGCCGAGGAAGAGGGTATTGAAGGCCCCGGCCGCATCGGCCTGCGCGGTCAGCGCGGCGGACGGCCGGGAGACGGCGACCTGGTTGGGGCTTTCCGGGTTGGCCTGGGCAGCGAGCAGGCTGTCGACCGCGGCGACCTGATTGTTCTGTGCCCGCACGTATATCTCCGAAGGATGCCCGTCGAAGCCGAGGTAGTGCCCGGCGGCGGGGAAGCCGACCAAAACGGAAGAGTCGATCTCCGGGGCGAGGGCGGCGGGTTTGAGGATGCCCGCCACGTAGAACCATTGGCTGCCGACCAGGATCCGCTCACCCGGCCAGATGCGGTCGATGCCCAGCCGCTGGGCTGCGCTGGCGCCGAGCACCACGACCGGCTTGCTGGCGGTAGCGGCGTTGAGGTAGCTGCCCTGGGCCAGCGATGTGCCCACCGAGGCGGGCAGGTCAAGGCTGGAGGCCACCACGCTCAGCGCGTTGGTCTGGAATGCGGGGATCGCTGGGCTCCGATAAGCATTGACGCCGCTGACAGCACCGGTGTACTGGACGGCGGTGACACCGGGCAGCTCACCGATCATCCCGGGGGCGGCACTGGGCAGCTCGACGGTGTTCCCGGCGAGGTTCTGCCCGTTAGTGACCGTCAGCAGGTTGGTCCCCAGGCGGGCAATCTCAGCTAGCAGCCCGGCCTGGGAGGAACTGGCCAGGCCGAGGACGGCCACGATCGCCGCCACCCCGATCGCGATCCCGAGCGCCGACAGCGATGCCCGCAGCTTCCGGGTCCGCAGCCCCACGCTGGCCAGCCCGGCCATGTCACCGAGGCGCAGCCGGGCCGGAACCAGGCTGGGCGGGGGGGATGTGGTCGTCATGACTGTCCTTCCTGGACGGAACGGGTCCCGGCCGCGGCGGCGGCGCTGCTGTCGGTGGTGATGTGCCCGTCGAGCATCTCGATACGGCGCCGCGTCCGGGCGGCGACCGTGTGGTCGTGGGTGATGACGATGATGGTGGTCCCCTGGCCGTTGAGCTCCTCGAGCAGGTTCAGCAGCGCCGCGCCGGTGGCTGAATCCAGGTTCCCTGTCGGCTCGTCGGCCAGTACCACTGGCGGACGGCCAACGATTGCCCTGGCCACCGCCACCCGCTGCCGCTCCCCGCCGGACAGCTGGAGCGGCCGGGCGCCAGCCCGGTGCCCGAGGCCGACCCGGTCCAGCGCGGCGCCCGCCAGCATGCGGCGCTGGCCGAGCGGGACCCCTGCGTACAGTAGTCCGTCGGCCACGTTGGCCAGCACACTCTGGTGCTCGGCGAGGAAGAACTGCTGGAACACGAACCCGATCCGGGACGCCCGCAGCGCCGCCAGCTCCCGGTCCCGCATCCGCGCTACGTCCAGACCGGTGACCCGCACCACTCCGCTGGTCGCCCGGTCTAGCGTGCCCATCAAGTGCAGCATCGTGCTCTTGCCCGACCCCGACGGGCCCACCACCGCGACGAGCTCGCCGGCCGACACCGACACGCTGACTTCATCCAGCGCCCGGAGCGGCGGCGACCCCGGATACACCTTGGACACGTTCTCCAGCTCCATCACGGGCGGACCTGGGATACCGCCGCCGCTCATGCCGCCGGAACCACGACACGCTGGCCGGGCGTCAGCGCACCGGACACCTGGACCAGGCCGTCGGCGTCATCGAAGATCCCCGCAGTCACCGGCACCAGGTGCCGCGTCCCGCCCGACCCGGCCACCTCGACGGCGTACCCGCCGCCGCGCTGTGCCAGCAACGCTCCCACCGGCACTACAAGCACGTTGCGGACAGTGCCGACGGTGATCTCCACGGTCACCGGCGCCAGGTCAAGGGACCCGATCGCCGACTGGTTCCTGAGCGACACGTATACCGGGATCGTGACCGAGCTGCCCGTGCCCGACGCCACCGTTCCCACCGAGGAGATGACGCCCGGCGTGGTGGACCCCTGCGGCAGCGTCACGGTGACCGCGTTCCCGGGCTTCACCTCGGTTTGCTCCGCGGCGCTCAGGCTGATTACGACCGTATGCCGGTCAGAAGTGGCCTTCAGTACCACGCCGCTCACGGGGGTGCCCAGGCCCGCCGTGAGCGAGGTGACCCGCAGCGCCTCCGGCTGGAAGACCATCGTCCCCAGCGGCAGCTCCCCAGACGGGTAGGAGATGCCTAGCGCCGACTGCAGCCGCTGCACCCCGTACGCGGTCTCCCACGAGTAGTAATCCCAGCCCAGCGCGGTGATATCCGCCCTGTCGGCGTATCCCAGCGCCACCAGGTCATGATTCAGCTGGGTCACATCCGAACCGGTCAGCCCCTGATACAGGTCTCGCCAGGCCGGCACCGACCCGTACAGCAGCACCACCGGGTCGCCGTTATCCACCTTGTACAGCACGTGCCCCTGACGGATCACCTGCCCCGCGGACGGCAGCCAGGTCAGCGTCCCGCTGCCCTGCCCCTGCACCGTGTACGACCCCGCGTACTCCAGCGTCGCGTTCAAGGCGGTCTGCGACGACAGATCCCGACGGACCACCACCGCCGTCGCCGGCGGCGGCCCCCCTTGGCCGCTCCCGGGCGAATCGTGGGACCGGAATGCCCCTGCGGCATCCGCGACCTCCACGGCTCCCGCTGCCAGCACCGCGATTCCCACCACTGCCGCCGCTACGCGACGGCCCTGGCCGCGCCGCCGCGCCGCATAGGCCGCTCCGGACGGCGCGGCGTCCTCCTGCTGCTGCGTGACCATCCGGCCACGAGAAGTGATCTCACTCATGGCTCCGCCTCAGGTTCCGGGGAAGGTCGGCGAGTTGTTCAGCGACTGACAGGCCTTCTCAGCGGCTTGGAACTGCGGCGAATTGACGTTGATATTCGTGCCGCTGAAGTTCCACTCGGCGATGACACCAGGCCGCGATTGCGGGTCCGGGAAGTTAGGCACGCCGTGGGCGCGCATGCACTGGGCCAACTTGAGGTCCTGCTGGAGGACTGCGCTGGACTCCGCTGTCCCGGCCTGGCTGCCGCCAGGATTCAGTGAAGCGCAGGCCTTTTCAGCCGCCGCGAACGCGGGATCGCTATTCGACTCGGCCCCCGCGGAGGCGACTATGTTCCCTCGAGAATCGGGGTCGGGAAAGTTCGGCACGTTGTGCGCGCGCATGCAGTTCGAATAGGCAAGCGACTTCTGATAATTCGCCGATCCTCCTGTCGAGGAGGAAGAGGAGGAGGAGGAGGAGGAGGCGGNNAAGCAGCGTGGCACGCAACAAGCACCGGTCACTGCCGTAGTCATTGTTCATGACGTCGCTCCTTTCACGTCTGGTGGTAATCATGTCCCTTTTCGGACCGGTCGCAGCAGTTGTATCTAACGGAGGGTCACATCGAGGTGACTGAAAATGTCACCTGGTTGTCACCCGCGACCTGCGATCCTCAGAACTAGACGGCCGCCCGACATACCACTGGAAGCAGGAAGCAGCGAGCATGCGATGCGAGTGCTGATAGTCGAGGACGACGATGTGCTGGCCATGGCGGTTGCCGCCGGCCTGCGCCGCGAGGGGATGGCAGTCGACGTGGCCCTAGACGGCGGCGCGGCCCTCGNNCGTCGTGGTGCTGGACCGGGACCTGCCCGGCGTGCACGGCGACGACGTCTGCCGGGCCCTCGCCACGGAAAGATCCACGAGCCGGGTCCTGATGCTGACCGCCGCGAGATCAGTCAAGGACCGAGTCGAGGGCCTCGGGCTGGGCGCAGACGACTACCTGCCCAAGCCGTTCGACTTCGCCGAGCTCGTGGCCCGCGTCCGGGCCCTGGCCCGGCGCGCGGTCGTTCCGCTGCCTGCTAGCCTCGCCTTTGGCGACCTGAGCATGGATCCGGCCCACCGGGTCGCCGTCCGCGCTGGACGGCGCCTCCCGCTGACGGCGAAGGAACTCGCCGTACTGGAATGCCTGCTCGCCGCGGACGGAAGGCCGGTCTCCGCTGAGGAACTGCTCGATCGGGTATGGGACGAAGAAGCCAACCCGTTCACCGGCACTGTCAAGACCACCATCCGCCGCCTTCGGACCAAGCTCGGCGACCCGCCGGTGATCGAGACCATCCGGGAAAGCGGCTACCGCATCGGAGGACCGTAATGCATGATCTTCCCCCGCGATACAGTCCCCTGTCCGGGCTGCGCCCGCCCCGCCGCACTGCCCGGCTGCGCCTGACCTTCCTGTACGGCGCCGTCTGCCTGGTGTTCGGCGCGATCCTGCTCACCGTTACCTACCTGCTGACCTGGGGCGCGCTCACATCAAACTTCCACACCGGGCCGATGGCAGTCTCCATTCAGCAAGCCCACCAGGCCCAGCCCCAGAACGGGGCCGAGCAGATCGCCCTCGACAGGCAGTTGCTGCTGACCCGGTCCGGCATCGCCCTGGTCATCGTGTCCGCCGCCGCCGTCGGGGCCGGGTGGCTGCTGGCCGGCCGCGTGCTGCGCCCGCTGAGCACGATCACCGCCGCCGCCCGGCGGATCTCCGCCAGTAGCCTGCACGAGCGGCTGGCCCTGGAAGGCCCCGACGACGAGCTCAAGGAACTCGGTGACACGCTCGACGCCCTGCTCTCTCGGCTGAAGGACTCGTTCGACGCCCAGCAGCGATTCGCCGCCAACGCCTCGCACGAGCTGCGCACCCCCCTCACCCGGGAACGCACCCTGCTCCAGGTCACCCTCATCGACCCGGCCAGCACCCTCGACACGTGGCAGGCCGTCAGCCGGGAACTGCTCGCCTCCAACGCCGAGCAGGAACGCCTCATCGAGGGGATGCTCACCCTGGCCAGCAGCGAGGCGGGCCTCAGCCAGCGCGAGCCCCTTGACCTGGCGGCCATCGCCAGCGCCGCCCTCGCCGACCCTCGCCCCGGGATCGGCCGCCTCGGCCTGAGCGTCCGCAGCGAGATCCAGCCCGCCGCCCTCGAGGGTGATCCGCTCCTGATCCAGCAGCTGGTGACAAACCTGATCGACAACGCCGTCCGGCACAACATCCCAGGCGGTGATGTCCTGGTCAGTACTGGGACCAGCGGTGGCCGTGCCGTCCTGTCGGTCACCAACACCGGGCCGGTCATCCCGCCCGCCGAGGTCGACCGCCTGTTCCAGCCCTTCCAGCGGCTCGGTCCGCGCCAGGCCCGTCGTGACGGCGGCCACGGCCTTGGCCTGTCTATTGTCAGGACCATCACCATCGCCCACGACGCCGCCCTCACCGTGCGACCGCGGCCCGACGGCGGCCTGGCCATCGACGTTGCCTTCCCCTCGCTACCCCTGTACCGACCCAACGGCCACGTCCCAGACCCGCGGCCCGCAGTAAGGCCCTCGGCGTTATACCGCGTCATGCGCGGGACTGGATTTGCTCATCGCTCACAGCCAAGAGACGGAGAATGATTATGGAGGGCCCCAGTGGAAGTCGATCTGGCATCTGGCACCATGCACAACTTGTACGGGCAGGAAAGCCCGACACGGCCCTGGGAACCGGCCCCGGGCTACCGGGCGACCGCCGCCGCGCCTGACGGGATGCTGGCCGCCAACGCGGACCGGGAACGTGCGATCGACGTCCTGAAGGCCGGTTACGCCGAGGGCAGGCTTACCAAGGCCGAGCATGAAGACCGGGCGGGCCGGGTCTACGCTGCCCGCACCTACGGCGAGCTCGCAGCGCTCATCGCGGATCTGCCGACCGGACCGCTCGGCGGCCCCGCACACCACCCCGGCGCCGGGTGCCTCCCGCGGCAGACGGTACAGCCCGCCCTCAACTCGATCGCGATGGCGGCACTCGCCTGCGGTATAGGCGAGTTCCTCACCCTGGGCCTGACCGCGATTCCCGCGATCGTGCTTGGTCACGCGGCACGGCGGCAGATGCGCCGGACCGGGGAGCGCGGCGGCAGCATGGCACTGACCGGGCTGATCCTCGGCTGGGTCGGAATCGGACTGATCATCGCCATCGTCGCCGGGCTGATC
>DPMS01000819.1 GCA_003541285.1 Actinomycetota bacterium | reverse complement strand
AGCAGCGACACGGCCCGCCCGCAACGCCGGCCAGGACTAGGCTGGCACACCGTGGCCCCGGCACCGGACATACCCGGGCATAGGGTTGCGGGCATTGTGGGCACGGGCGGCCTACGCCCCGCCCGGGAGTTTCCGGTTCGAGGAGCCGGCCGCCGCTGCAGCGTCCGGCGGCGGCGCTCGCGCCTACCGCTGCCTCGCGGCCAGAATCGGCGCCAATCCGGTCACCTCTGAGTTCGCCTCATAGGCGCGGGACGCACGGGGTGCACGGGGCGCCGGTGACCGCCGCCGCCCCCGGGGAACGCGCTGGTCAGCTCTGGTTTACGGCGGCGTTTACAGACCGACACTTAGCGGTAACTCTTGAGGAGTTCGCTGGCAAGTGGACGCCGGAGCGAGAGGCCACTCACCGAACGTGAGCTGGAGGATGACGATGACCCTGTCAGCCGTGCAACCGAAGGCACGAACCAGCCGTCCGCGGCGGTCCGGGCCGCCGCACCGGCAGGGTCGGCAGCCCCCGGACCCGGCGCTGGTGGTGATCGTGTCCACCGGCGAGACGGTCCCGGCGTCGGCGGTCAGCAGGGCGGTGGCTCTCAGCGGCGGCAAACCGGTGGCCGTGGTGAGCCTTGCCCGTATCCACCGGGCGGCGCTCAGCCTGCCCAGCGCCCGCAACCTGCCGGGACCGGACGAGATGTGTCTCCATCGCGAGGTGGTCGACCGGGCGCTGGCGAGCATCGAGCGGGCCGGGTGCGAGGGCTGGGGACAGTCAGGCGCGAGCCGGAGCCCGGAGCGGGCCATTGCCCGCATGGCCAGCGCACGTGGCGCCCGCCACGTGGTCGTTGTCGTGCCGGCGCGATCCCGGTCACGCCGGGTGATGGCCGGGAAGATGATCCGCGAGCTTGGCAGGCGGCTCGCGGCGGGGACGACCATCGAGGCCGTCAGCCACTGATACCGGAGGGATGGCGAATGCGAGCCCCGGTCCTGGTCTGCAGCTGACCGAACTGCTCGGATCGATCTCGCTTGCCACTGATCCCGGTACCGGCCAGCCACTGGCACACGGATTGCGCTCGACGGTTCTCGCCACCGCGACCGCGGCGGAACTGGGCTTCCCGCCCGCTGATATCGAGGTTGTCCGCCGGGTCGCACTCCTGCGGTTCCTGGGGTGCACAGCGGATGCGTCAGCCACAGCCCGCCTGTCGGGGGCGATGACCTGGCATTCTTCGCGGCGATGGCGCCGGTCACCATGGGCCAGGGCCGGGGGATCGGCCTGACGCCGATCAAAGCGGCTGGCCGCGGCGCCCCGGCTGGCCGGCGGGCACGGCTGGTCGCTGGCGCACTTGCGGACCCCGCGGCCCTACCGGTGTGTCCGCTGGTGGAGGACCACGTGGCGCAGGCCACCGCCAGGATTTTGCAGAAAGGGGATGAGACCGGCCGGCTCGAAACGCTCCGAGCCCAGTTCCCCGACCGGGGCCCAGTGGAACAGGTGGCCGGGCTCGATACCGCCAGCCAGATCGTCGGCCGCCAGCGTGTCCGGCCAGGCGAGGCGGTAATACAGGCCGACCTCGTGCTGGAGCGCCGCGTCGTCGTAGATGTTCTCCACGATGAGTGACAATTTCCCGGAGGGAAGCAAGTTGAAGGTCTGTCCCGGCCCACTCCACGAAATGTCGTTCTGCACCCAGCACGCCTTTCTCCGCCGCCGCCCGCCAAAAGTACCTGCCGGGCCTGCGATGGCGGGGCCGTTAGGCGTTACGCCGGGCGGGTGGCGGCTAGGCTCGGCCGGTGATCGGCCTTGACCAGGGCTGGCGTACCGCGCGGCTCGACGTGGAGCCGCTTTCCGAGGCCCACGCCGCCGAACTGGCACCCGTGCTGGACGACCCCGCGCTGCATGAATTCATCGGCGGGGTGCCGCTGAGCGCGAGCGCGCTGGCAGCCCGCTACGCGCGGCTGGCGACGCGCCGCTCGCCCAGCGGTGACCAGTTGTGGGGCAACTGGGTGCTGAGGGTGCGCGAAAGCGGCCTGGCGGTGGGGACGGTGCAGGCGACCCTGCCGGCCGGCGGTCCCGCGGCCGGCCCGGCCGAGGTGGCCTGGGTGGTGGCGCGGGCCGGACAGGGCCGCGGTTATGCGAAGGAGGCGGCGCGCAGCCTGGTCGGCCGCCTCCAGGAGGCGGGGTGGACCGTGATAGCACATATCCATCCCGGCCACCTGGCCTCCCAGCGGGTCGCCCACGCCGCCGGGCTGCTGCCGACCGACGTCATCCACGATGGCGAGACGCGCTGGGCCAGCCGGGATACCTGACCAACGCCTCATCCGGGAGAGACGTCCGCCTCTGGGGCAGCGTTCCGGGAACCCGGATGCTGCTGGTCATGAGGCATTACGACATTCACGCTGAGGCCAGGCAAGCGCAGCCGACGATGGTGGCCACCACGACACTGCCGGCCGAGGAGATCGGCCCATGGCTGGCCAAGACCTACGGTGCCGTCGCCAGTGTCATGGCGGCGCATAGCGCCGGCCCGTCCGGTCCGCCATTCGCGCGCTACCACAGGCTCGCCGATGGCCGTTTTGTCATCGAGGCGGGGTTCCCGGTCAGCGCCGTAACCGAAGGCGCCGGCGACGTGCAGCCCGCGGAACTGCCTGGCGGATCTGTCGCCATCACGGTTCACACCGGCCCGTACGACCAGATGGAGCAGGCGTACGAGGCGCTGGCTTCGTGGGTCTCCGGGCATGGCGGCGAACTCGCCGGCGACGCCTGGGAGGTCTACTTCAGCGACCCGGTCCAGCAGCCCGATCCGGCGACCTGGCGGACCCAGATCGTGCAGCCTTACCGCCCGGTCTAGCACTGCGACGGCACCTGGTGTGTCAGGTCAGCTAAGGACCCGTCCAGAACGGCAGCGGCCGGCCGGGCTGGCAATGGCATGATGTCCGTGTCTACGTCAGTAAAGACGGGAGCGCCATATATATGGCATCACCTCTGGGCCAGCCCTCACCGGGTGACCGATGACGAGCGATATCACGTGGTATGACGTCCTGGGCGTGCTGCCGGGCGCCCTGCCGGACGAGATCGCCGAAGCCTGGCAGGCGAGAAAGGACGCGCTCCTGCCGGGCGCGTTTAAGGGTGCCCCACCGAAGGTGCTGTCGGTTGCGGACCGGGCGCGGAAGGCGGTGGACGAAGCCTGGAGCGTCCTCGCCGACCCAGCCGCCCGGGTGGCTTATGACGTGGACATGGGTTTCCGGCGGCCCGGGGAGGGACTGGCGCCGCCGTCGTCAGAGCCGTCGGAGCCTAACCCCAGCCTGAGTGATGGCTGGACCGTGGCGGATGAGGAAGCACTGGAGCCCTATCCGGGCCGGCCGTCCCGGGTGCTGGTGCCGGATGTCGGGGGGCTGTTCTTCCGCGCGTGCGATTACGTCGCGGCCAGGGCCGGTTTGAACCTGGAACCGATCCGGCTGACGGCGCACCCGATGCCGGTCGAGGGTCTCGTCGTCGGCCAGGCGCCGGCCCCTGGCGAGCGGGTGCACCGCGACAGCACGCTGACGGTCCAGTTGTGGCACCCGCCCGAGCCCGAGGACCAGTAACCGGCAGCCTCCGGTTGACTTGCCGCCGGAGATCCAAAAGGCTTGCCTGGCGCGCTGGCGGGATCCAGTTGCGCCCCCGCGGCACGGGTCCTGGCCGCAGGTGGCTGTGCCGTGGCGCGGCCACACCCCGGAAGGAGGCGCGATGCCAGCCGGTTGCCTCAGTCCCAGGATGCTCGGCTCGTCGGGGATGGAGGTGTCGGCGCTGTCCCTCGGCTCCTGGCGCACCTTTGAGCGTCTGCCGGCCGAGACCGGGGTCGCCATCATGCGCACGGCCCGCGAGGAGGGCATCAATTTCTTCGACGACGCCCGCTACAACGATGAGACCGGCACGGCCCCTATCCCGACGGGATATTCCGAGGTGCTGTTCGGCGAGTTGTTCCGCGGTGCGGGCGTGCGGCGCGACGAGGTGGTCGTCGCGAACAAGCTGTGGTGGGAGTTCTGGCCCGAGCAGAGCGCCGCGGCGGAACTGGACGCCTCCCTGCAGCGGATGGGTTTCGGCCACGTCGACCTGATCTATGCGAACCCGCCGCCGGCGGGCCTGGCGGTCGCCGACCTGGTTGCCGCCACCGGCGCGCTCGTGACCTCTGGGAAAGCCCGTGCGTGGGGGCTGGTGAACTGGCCCGCCGGGCTGGCCGGGGAGGCGGTGCGGGCGGCAGCGGGTCTTGGGATCACACCGCCGTGCGCGGTCCAGTTGCCCTACAGCCTGGTGCAGCGGTCATGGGTCGAGGACCCTGCCATGACGGAGGCGCTCACGGCGGCCAACGCCGGCGTCATCGCCTCGTTCTGCCTGGCAGGCGGCATCCTGACCGGCAAGTACCGGTCGGGCCCGGCTGCTGGCCGCGCCGCGGGGGCACTGGGCGAGGCCCGGTTCGCCCCAGCGGTCGGGGCCGCTGACGAACTCGCCGGGCTTGCCGCCAGGCTGGGCACCACCGCCGCCGCACTGGCGCTGGCGTTCCCGCTGACCAACCCGGCCGTCACCAGCGTGCTGTTCGGCGCCACCAGCGCCGGGCAACTCCAGGCCAACTGCGCGGCGGTCAGCCTCCGGGACAGCCTGAACCAGGACGACCTTGCCCACCTGCGGCGGATCGGGCTGACCGGCTGAGCCGAGACGCACGGGCTACACTCACCCGAGGCCCATCCAAATGGCGCGGACTGAGATCCCGGGGCTCGTTATGTGGAATCTGATACTGGGCTGCACCACGGTGGTGGGCTTTGCTCTTGCCGTCTGGCAGGCCATGCGGGCGGAACAGCTGAACAAACGCCAGCGCGATCTGGACTGGCCGCGTTTCCGGAGTGCCGCATCAGACCTGGCCCGCTCGGTAGACAGGTCTGGTTTCATGCCGGACTTCATCCTGGCGCTCAGCGACCGCGGAGCCATTGTGGCCAACCTGGTGGCGCGTGAACTCCGCCGGCAGATCCCCATCATCACCGTGGGCTACCTCGACCAGGCTGACCCGATCTCTGTGCCCGGGTTCCTCACGCTGTGCGGGACCAAGGCAACGACGCTGCTCCCAGAAGGACTGCGGGACCTCGGCGGGAAGAAGATCCTGCTGCTGGACGATTTTGTGATGTCGGGCGACGGGCTGTCGCGCGTCAGGAGCCAGCTACTCGAATATGGCTTCCCCCAGGAAAGCATCAGGAGCGGCTCGGTGGTCGCCACCAGGCTCTGCCTGGCAAACAAGAAAGGCCCTGACTTTTTCGCCAGGGAAGCCAGGGATTTTGATTTCTTCTTCCCCTGGGGCCGTGCAAAGTAGACGGCAGGGCTACCAGGGCGACCAGCCTGGACCCGCCACCTGCGGGGCCGGCAAGAAGCCGGAGGGGTGAGGTTCCGGTGCGGGCATACCGGCAATGATGTGGTCATAGCCGTCTGCACTCCGCAAGCAGGGCGGTGCGCAGCGCGGCCGAGCACTGGAGGCGCGGCGTGCCCATCGGGGAAGCCCTGGCGCAGGCGCGCAGTCAGGCCGGCCTGACCATCGCCGAGGTCAGCCAGCGGACCCGGATCAGGGAAACGATCATCAGGGGAATCGAGGACGATGACTTCTCGGCGTGCGGCGGCGACTTCTACGCGCGCGGGCACATCCGCAGCGTCGCCAAGGTCGTCGGGGCTGACGCCGAGGCGCTGATACGCGAGTACGACGGGGTCCACCGGGCACCGGGCGTGCTCTCGGCGGTGAGCCTGGACGAACTGCTCACGTCGGCCGAGCCGTCGGGGCAGCGCCTTCCCGCCCAGACGGCTGGGCGGCGCGGCCCGATCCTGGAGGCTGGGCAGCACCGCCTGAACTGGACCGCGGTGCTGGCACNNCCCACGTCAGCCCCGCCCACGCCCGTCGCGCAGACGCTCAAGCCGGTCAACGCCGTGGCGTTCGGTCCGTCCGGCAGCGGCCAGGGGGACAACCCGCAGCTGGCGCCGCTCGCGATCGACAGCAGCCCGGCGACTGCCTGGCAGACCGACTGGTACACCACCGCCCGCTTCGGGAACCTGTATCCGGGCACGGGTCTGCTCCTGGACATGGGCCGGAAGGTGACGATCACCGCCGTCCAGATCGCCCTCGGCCGCGCTCACGGCGCCAGTTTCCAGGTGCGCGCTGGCGGCACACCGTCACTCACGGCCCTGCCGGTCCTCGCGCGCGCGCGCAATGCCCGCGGCAGCGTGCTCCTGCAACTCGCCCCGCCAGCGCACGGCCGTTATGTGCTTATCTGGTTTACCAAGCTGCCCGCAGATCCGGCCGGCACCTTCCAGGCGAGCGTGTACGACATCAGCCTTGAAGGCCGGGCGTGACCGCACCGGCCAGCGTGGGCTGAAATGGGAGGCCATCATGCGCGTTGCGGTGCTCGCTGACCGCTGAGCGTCACTCTCGACATCGACGGGCTCGGGATCGCCTACTACCAGGCAGCGTTCGCCGGCATCGAGGCCCTGTTCCTGACTACCTTTCGGGCCACCACCAAGGAGGACGTAGCGTGACCGCCGTCCTGGAAACTATCGGGGGCCAGCGCGCCCAGCTCGCCCTGACTCTGGCCATCGCCAGGCGTCCCGGGCTGCTGATCCTGGATGAGCCGGCCGCCAGCCCCGACCCGCCAGCAGATCATCGCCCGCATGCCCGCACTGGAGGTGCAGCGATGATCTGGCTGACCTGGCGCCAGTTCGGGGCCCAGGCATGGGTGACGTCCGCCGCCCTGGCTGTGCTGGCTGCCCGGTGACGAAGCGACCCAGACACGAGGGGAAACGGGGCCATGGCCCGCGCCAAATCCGTGCGCAACGCGCCCAAGATCGTGTGGGTGATCGTCATCCTCGGCGCCGACCTGCGGGTCCCGCGCGGCTCGATCTATGGCCTGGTAGGCCCGAACGGTGCTGGCAAGACGGCGCTGCTTTCCCTCCTGTCAGCCACCAGGCGAGCCGCACCGTCATCTTCTCCAGCCACATCCTTGCCGACGTGCAGCGGATCGCCGACCAGGTCGGCATCCTGCGCGAAGGCAGGATCGGACCCGACGTCAACAGGATCGACGCCACGAGCATCGCG
>DPMS01000483.1 GCA_003541285.1 Actinomycetota bacterium | reverse complement strand
GCCCCGTGGCCCGGTGCCCCGGGGGCCCGGTCGTCGGCGGTGGCCTCCCGCAGTTGCCCGCGGCGGCCATCCTCGACCTTGAGCGGTACGAACCGGTACCCGACGTTGCGCACGGTGCCGATCAGCGCTTCGTGCTCAGGGCCGAGCTTGGCCCGCAGTCGGCGCACGTGGACGTCGACCGTCCTGGTGCCGCCGAAGTAGTCGTACCCCCACACCTCTTGCAGCAGGTGGGCCCGGGTGAAGACCCGCCCCGGGTGCTGAGCGAGGAACTTCAGCAGTTCAAACTCCTTGAAGGTGAGGTCCAGTGCCCGCGCCCGCAGCCGGGCCGTGTAGGTGGCCTCGTCGATGGAAAGATCGCCGGAGCGGATCTCGTCCGGGGCGGCGGGGGCGAGGCTGGCCTGGCGCCCGATGGCCAGCCGCAGCCTGGCCTCGATTTCGGCGGGGTCCGCCGTGGGCAGGATCACGTCGTCGGTACCCCAGTCGGCCGTGACGGCGGCCAGGCCGCCCTCGGTCACGATGGCGAGCACCGGGGCCTCCAGACTGGAGGTCCGCAGCAACCGGCACAGTTCCCTGGCCCGGACCAGGTCCCGGCGTGCGTCAACCAGCACCGCATCCGCCGTGGCTGAATCCGCCAGCCCGCCCGCATCCGCGGGTCCGGTCCGTACCCCGTGAAGCAGTAGACCGATCGCTGGCAGAATCTCCCCAGGCGGCTCGGTGGCGCTGGTGAGCAGGAGAAGCTCACTCAACTGCTGCCACCTCCGCCCTGCCGTGCTCTATGGAAGAGACTGACTGTGGATGGACCGGAGGGCAGCGTCGCCCGGATCCGATGTGAGTGAGGATATCCGACATGGCCATCGTGACCGTGCGCTACTGGGCCGCTGCGAAGCAGGCGGCCGGGATCGCCGAGGAAACTCTCCCCGCCGGCACGCTTGCCGAGGCACTAGCCACCGTGCTGACCAGGCATGGCGAAAACCCAGACCTCAAAGCGGTGCTGGCTAGGTCCTCCTTCCTGGTTGACGGGGAACGGGCGGGGGGAAACGGGCACGAAGGGGTCATTCTGCAAGAAGGAGCGATCATCGAGGTCTTGCCTCCTTTCGCCGGCGGCTGACCCGCAATGTGCGTTTCGTCACGGTCTTTCCCATCGTCTTCCGGCCGGCGTTCCGCCCCGGTGGTGGGTTGATGGACATTCGCAATGAACCGGGCGACGCGCGCCGACGTGACAAGGGTGTGGCGAGTCAGGGCGGTGTCAGCGGCCGGTGGCCCAAGGAGCGGGTCAGCGACGAGTCCCTGGTCCGTGCGCTGTATGCGGAGCATGCCGGCCCGCTACTGCGCTACGCGCTGCGTTTGACCGATGGTGACCGGCAGCGAGCCGAGGATGTTGTGCAGGAAACGCTGTTCCGGGCCTGGCTGCACCCTGAAGCAATCGCGGAGCGGCCAGCCCGGCCCTGGCTGTTCGCGGTTGCGCGCAACCTGGCGGTTGACGCGCACCGGGCCAGGAAGGCGCGCCCACAGGAAGTAGGGGAGGGGGCGCTTGAACTCGTTCCCGTTCCCGACCAGGCTGATCGCGTGCTCGAATCATGGGCAGTGGCGGACGCACTGGCCGCACTGCGGCCCGAACACCGCCGGGTCCTGCTGGAGACCTACTATCTCGGGCGTTCGGTGGCGGAGGCCGCCGCCGTGCTGGGTATCCCGGCTGGCACCGTCAAATCCCGGGCGTTCTACGCGCTCCGGGCACTCAAGCTGGCACTGGAAGAACGGGGGCTGGCGCCATGAGCAGCGTCGCGGGCTGCCGTGAGATCCGGCACGCGCTCGGCGTCTATGTGCTGGGCGCGATCGATCCCGCCGAGCGGGCTCTCGTGGACGATCACCTGGCTGCCTGCCCGGACTGCCGGGAGGAGCTTGCCAGCCTGGCCGGGCTGCCGGCGTTGCTGCGCCGCGTGCCCCAGGCCGAGGCGGAGCGCATGATGGAGGCTGACCCGGCCGAGGGCACCCTGGACGACGTGGCGCTGGACCGACTGCTGCCGCCCTTGCTGGCGCGGACCGCCCGGGTGCGGCGGTCCCACCGGGTGCGCGAACTCGTGGCCGCGGCAGCGGTGGCGGTGCTGGCGCTGGGAGCCGGAGCGGCCGGAGCCAGCGTGCTGCATCCCGCCTCCGCTCCTGTCGCCGGGCGGGCAGCCGGCCCCCCGCAGACACGTCAGGTGCACGCGTGGCACTGGGCCTCGGGGAGCAATACCAAGACAGGCGTGACCTTGACGGTGAAGTACCGGCCGATGCCCTACGGGACCACGATGACGGTGAGCGTGTCCGGTGTCACCCCGGGGACGGTGTGCCAGCTCGAGGTCACCGACTTCGCCGGCCATCACTGGGTGGTGGGTGGCTGGCGGGTCGGGAATTACCTGGCCAGCTCCGTCTGGTACCCCGCCTCCACCTCGCTGGCCGACGCGCACCTGCACAGCTTCGAGGTGACCGCGGGCGGGAAAGTACTGGCCCGGGCGATAGCGGCCTAGCACAGGTGCGAGGCCGTGGCGCGGCCCATGGGCGGCGCTTGCCCGGGCCGTGAATCCTGGAGATCTGCGGATGGGAATGCGGCAGGTCCGGGTGGTGCTGTAGAGGGGCGTGACCGCCGGACTGATCGTGCTCGCTGTCGTTCTCGTGGCCGGGACCGCGGCCGGTCTTGCCCGGCGCCGGCGGGACGGCAGGCTCCGGGAATCGGCCGGGCAGCGGCTGAACCAAGCCGATCTGGGCACACCGCTCGGCGCGCGGGCCACCTTGCTGCAGTTCTCCTCCCCCTTCTGCGCACCGTGCCGGGCGACCAGGCAGCTGCTCGCCGAGGTCGCCAGCGGCATGCCGGGCGTGGCGCACATCGAGATCGACGTGGCTACCCGCATGGACCTGGCCAGGCAGCTGGACATCCGCCGGACGCCGACCGTGCTCGTCCTTGACCCGCGCGGGCAGATCGCCCGCCGCGCGAGCGGCCTGCCCCGCCGGACCGAGGTGGTCGATGCGCTGGCCCTGACCGCAGGCGGGGATGCGCTGTGACGGTCCTGGCCACGCCAGCCGTTACCCAGAACGGGTTAAACCTACTCAACAGATCGGAATAGACAGGCGGCAATGGGCGCGCATAGCATGACAGGCATGCCCCTTGCCACTGCGGGCGGGCCGGTCTGCCCGGCGGCCCCGGAGCGGCCCATGTCAGCGCTGCTGACCAGGCGCCGCTCCGTCGACTTCTGCCGGGTGGCGACCGCGCTGTGTCCCTGGCCGCGTCAGGGCTGATCCGGCCTGACCATGTCAGCCCCGCCGGATCCCCGGTGAGGGTGGGCGGGCGCAGGTATGCGCCGCCGGCCATGGGCTGGCCCGACGGCTGGCTGGACGCCGTGACGCGGGACCACCGTCCGGGAAAGAAACCGCGCTATGAGGTGGCCACGCACATGAAGATCGATCCCAGAGGACAGCGCTTCAGCGCCGCACTGTCCGCAATTGTCCTCGCGATAGTCCTGATCACCGGCAGTGGCTGGCTGCTGGCGGCACAAGCTGCCGTGTTCGGTGTGGGTGCGGTACTGGGCCTGAGATACTCGCCTTACGGCCTGGTCTACCGGTGGCTGATCCGGCCGCGGCTGGGCCCGCCCAGGGAGAAGGAGGACGCGGCAGCACCGCGTTTTGCCCAGGGTGTCGGCTTGGCCGTCAGCGTTATCGGGGTGATTGGGTACGCGGCCGGCTTCCTGCCGCTCGGCATGGCGGGCGCCGCGGCAGCGCTGGCAGCCGCTTTCGTCAACGCTGCTTTCGGCCTGTGCCTCGGCTGCGAAATGTATGTGCTCATTCACCGGATCTGGCCCGGCCAGCAGGGGGCAGTGCCGCCAGAGCCTGACAAGGAGGTAGCCGCATGAGCCGCTCAGACGTCCTGGTGGACGCCGACTGGGTGGAGGATCACCTGGATGACCCGGGTGTGGTTCTCGTCGAGGTCGACGAGGACACCAGCGCATACGACAAGGGGCATATCCGCAACGCGGTCAAGGTCGACTGGCGGCAGGATCTGCAGGACCCGGTACGCCGCGATTTCGTGGACCGGCACGGGTTCGAGCAACTGCTCTCCGAGCGCGGCATCGGCAATGACGATCTCGTGGTCCTGTACGGCGGCAACAACAACTGGTTCGCCGCCTATGCCTACTGGTACTTCCGCCTGTATGGGCATCGCAACGTCAGGCTCCTCGACGGTGGCCGCAAGATGTGGGAGCTCGAGTCCCGCGAGATGGTCGCCACGGTGCCCGAGCGGGCGCGGACGGCGTACCAGGCCACGGAGCAGGACCCGTCGCTGCGTGCCATGCGTGATGAGGTGCTCGCCGCCATCGGGAAGCGCAACCTGGTGGACGTGCGCTCGCCGGATGAGTTCACCGGGCGGCTGCTCGCGCCCGCGCACTTGCCGCAAGAGCAGGCACAGCGGGCCGGGCATGTCCCCACCGCCAGGAACGTCCCCTGGTCCAAGGCAGCCAACGACGACGGCACTTTCAAGCCTGACCAGGAACTGCGGGCGCTCTACCTGGACGAGGCGGGCCTGGATTTCAGCAAGGACACCATCGCCTACTGCCGGATCGGCGAGCGCTCGGCGCACACCTGGTTCGTTCTGCACGAGCTGCTCGGGCTGCCGAACGTAAAGAATTACGATGGGTCATGGACCGAGTACGGATCGCTCGTCGGGGTGCCCATCGAACTGGGTGAGGCGCGGTGACCGCAGGCCGGCCGGCGGTAAGCGAGGCTCAGCAGCCCGTAGGGGCGCCGCAAGGGTGCGGAGCACCCGCCGGGGGGATTGCCGTGACCGCAGCCGCATCGGGTGAGGCCGTCATCGAGGGCCACGTGACACAGGACGGGGTCGCCGCGTCAGCCGGTTACGCCCGGCTGCTCGATGAAACCGGTGAGTTCGTCGCCGAAGTCCCGCTCGGCACCGAGGGCGGATTCCGCTTCTTCGCTGCGCCGGGGACGTGGACGATCCGGGTGCTCACGCCCGGAGGCGGCGGCATCCAGGAAACCGTCAGCGCCGGCTACGGCCTGGTCGCCAAGGTGGAACTGCGCCTGTAAAGCACGAACCCGGCGTGAGCGCTTGGGTGCTATGTGGTGTTTGCGTGAGACCGGCTGGCGCGTTCCGTAACCCGTCATCTGTTCGACGCCTGCCTCTTCCCCTTCCGTTCACCTGCGTGTAACCCCGGCTCCCTATCAATGGAGGGACTGAGCGGGGGCGACCCCGCCCAGGATCCATCCGATGGCGAGTGATCCGGCGAGGCGTGCAGTGGCGATTCAGGCCGATTCGGCGGGGCAGCCGCCCGGGCGGGGGGTATCCGCCTCACAGCCGCGGGCCGATGGGGGATTGCCTCCCGGCATCCCAGCGGCTGCCCCCGGGTCGGCGGGCCTGGGTGGGGCACCGCTGGCAGGCACGGCTCTCAACGGCCGGGCGGTGCCCGGCTCCGGCGGGGCCGGCCAGATGGCGCCCGCGATTCGCGCCATCGGCCTTACGCTCGGTTTCGGCGACCGGGACATCCTGAGTGACATCTCGCTCGACGTCCGGCCCGGGGTGGTTACTGCCCTGCTGGGGCCGACCGGTTCGGGCAAGACAACCCTGCTGCGGACCTTCAACCGGATGAACGACAAGGTCACCGGTTACCGGCACGCGGGCGATGTGCTGCTGGAGGGGCGCAGCATCTGGCATTCCGGAACCGACATGATGGAACTGCGCCGCCGGGTTGGCATGATGTTCCAGCGGCCGAACCCGTTCCCCATGTCCATCACGGACAACGTGGTCGCTGGCGTGAAGGCGCACCGGCTCGCCGGGCGGCACGAGCTCAAGCACATCGCCGAACGCAGGCTGCGGGAGGTGGGGCTCTGGGACGCCGTGTCAGGGCGGCTGAAGGACTCGCCGTTCCGGCTCTCCGGTGGCCAGCAGCAGTTGCTCTGCCTGGCGCGCGCGCTGGCGGTGAACCCGGACGTGCTGCTGCTCGACGAGCCCACCTCCTCACTCGACCCGGTCGCGACTGAGTCGATCGAGGCGCTGGTGCGGACCCTGACCCCCCAGCTGACCGTGATCATCGTCACCCACAACCTGGCCCAGGCCAGGCGGGTGGCGGACCGGACCATCTTCCTCAACAAAGGCCGGCTGGTGGAGCACGGCGACACCCAGCAGGTCTTCGAGAACCCGGCCGAGGAGGAGACCGCTCACTACGTCAGCGGCCGCTTCGGCTGACAGCACGGCCTCCTCCGGCCAGGAGGCCAGCAGGACTCCCGAAGGGAGGCAGGAACCGCGCGCACGCCGTGCGGGACCACGGATCGCATGCGCGAGCGTGCGAAAAAGCGCCACCACGCGCCCGCGTGAGTGGTTACACGGAGCACTCTATTGAGTGCGCAGAGTTAGAACGGAGTAACCCCCGGTGGGCAAACCAATTCGCAAGGTGCTTGCTGTGGCCGCTCTGGCCCCAGTCGCCCTGCTGGCGGCCTGCGGAAGTAGCGGTTCTTCATCATCATCTTCTTCTTCATCATCATCTTCGTCCGCGTCGCCTTCCACCGCGGCCATGCAGGGGGCGGCGCTGCCTTCCGCGCCCAACAGTGCCAGCGCTTCGGTCACCGAGACCGGCAGCACGCTGCTGTTCCCGCTGATCAGCTCCTGGGCTACCGACTACCAGAAGCTGTATAAGCAGGTGACCATCACCACCGGAGCCACCGGCTCGGGCACCGGGCTCGCCGATGCCGCCACCGGCACGGTGGACATAGGTGCCTCCGACGCCTACCTCTCGCCCACAGCCAAGAGCCAGACACCGACACTGCTCAACATCGCGCTTGCAATCTCCGCCCAGCAGGTCAACTACAACCTGCCGGGTGTGAAGAGCCTCAAGCTCGATGCCGCCACGCTGGTGAAGATCTACACCGGCAAGATCACCACGTGGAACGACCCGGCCATCAAGGCACTCAACCCGGGCGTGTCGCTGCCCAGCATGAAGATCGTGCCACTGCACCGGGCTGACAGTTCCGGTGACACGTTCATCTTCACCTCGTACCTGAACGCGCAGGACCCGAGCGGCTGGAGTTCCTCCAACGTGGGTACCACGGTGACCTGGCCATCGGTCCCCGGCGAGCTCGGTGAGCAGGGCAACGGCGGGATGGTGCAGGGATGCGGGGCCACCAAGGGCTGCGTCGCCTACATCGGTGTCAGCTACCTGTCCAAGACCCAGGCGGCGGGACTCGGTGAGGCCTTCCTGAAGAACGCAGCGGGCAAGTACGTCCAGCCCACGGCCGCCACCATCTCCGCCGGGGCTGCTGGCTTCATCCCCAAGACGCCGCCAAACGAGACCATTTCGATGATCAACGGCCCGGCGCCCGACGGATACCCGATCATCAACTACGAGTACGCCATCGTCAACACCAAGCAGTCCAACGCCACCACCGCCGAGGACATCAGGGCCTTCCTGCACTGGGCGGTCCACGCTGGCCAGGACGCGACCACCTACCTGGACCCGGTGGACTTCCAGCCGCTGCCGTCCAGCGTGGTGACGCTGTCCGACAACCAGATCGCCAAGATCGGCGCCTGAGCCCATGGCCGCATCGGCACCGGTAATCCAGCCGGAAGGGGGAGCGGGCAACCGCTCGCTCCCCTGCCGGGCGGTTACCGCGCTGCGCGCGCAGGTCCGCGGCGGTGCTCTTATCCGCTGGCTGGGCGGGGCCGGCGCGCTGCTGCCGGTGCTCGCGCTGGGCTTCATCCTGGTGGTCCTGGCCATCAAGGCCATCCCTGCGATCAAGTACAACGGCTGGGGATTCTTCACCAACACCACCTGGTCAGAAGGTGGCCTATACGCCCAGCCGGTTACCACCAACGGCGTCACCCACCCGCCCGGGGCGTCCTACGGTGCGCTGGCCTCCATCGTGGGGACCCTGGGCTCGTCAGCGATCGCGCTGGTGATCGCGGTGCCGGTGTCGATCGGGACGGCGCTGGTGATCGTGGAACGGCTGCCCAGGCGCATCGCCACCTCGCTGGGCATGTTCCTGGAACTGCTGGCCGGCTTCCCGAGCGTGATCGTCGGCCTGTGGGGCGCGGTCACCTTCGGGCCGTTCATCGCGCATCACATCGCTCCCTTCATCTCCGAGCACATGCCGGACGTCCCGGTGCTCAACTACTTCAAGGGCGACACGGGAAACGGGCAGGGGATGCTCATCTCCGGCCTGGTGCTCGCCATCATGGTGATCCCGATCATCGCCGCCACGACGCGTGACCTGATCCGCCAGGTGCCGATCCTGCCCCGGGAGGGCGCGGTGGCGCTGGGCATGTCCGAGTTCGAGACTGCCCGCCGGGTCACGCTGCCATGGGTGGGCGGTGGCATCGTCGGCGCCGTGGTGCTCGGCCTGGGCCGTGCGCTCGGAGAGACCATGGCAGTTGCCATGGTCTGCGGGGCCGCTCTCGGCTCGGTCCCCACGAACATCTACGGGACCATGACGACCATCGCCGCCACCGTGGTTCAGACGATGGACACGGCATTCCTCGACGGGACCGGCCTCGCCCTGCGCTCCGTTGCGGAACTCTGCCTGGTCCTGATGGTGATCACCCTGGCCACGAACGTGGCCGCCCGGATGCTCGTGCGCCGGGTGTCCGGCACGGCCCTGCCGGTAGGAAGGGGGCTGTAGATGAGTCATAGCAGCAGATCCTCCGCGCATACCGAGCAGGACCAGCCCGACAACCGCCCCTGGCCACCGGTCCCTGCCCGCCGGAAGGTCGCCAACGCCGTGTTCTGGGGGCTCTGCTTCGCCAGCCTGCTCGTGGTCGTGGTGCCCACCGTGTGGCTGGCGGTAGGTGTGGTGGTCCGGGCCGTGCCGAATTTCCAGTGGAACGTGCTTACCACGAGGACCAACGGCATCACTGGCGGGCTGGAGAACGCGATTCTGGGGACGCTCGTCATCACCGCCGGAGTACTGATCATCGGCGGCAGCGTGGCCGTGCTGACCGGCATGTACCTGGCCGAGTACGGGCGCGGCCGGAGCAGGTCCGTCCTGCGGGGCGGGTATGAGGTGCTGGCCGGCATCCCGTCCATCGTCCTCGGCTATGTCGGGCTAGTTGCGCTCGTTGTCGGCTTGCACTGGCACTTCTCGCTGGCCGCGGGCGTGCTCGTGCTGTCGGTGCTGTCGATCCCCTACATCGCGAAGTCGACCGAGACTGCCCTGGCACAGGTGCCCACCGCCTACCGCGAGGGTGCCGAGGCGCTCGGCATTCCGCAGACGTGGGCGTTGCGCAAGATCGTGCTGAAATCCGCCGTACCAGGGATCGTCACCGGGCTGCTCGTCGCCACCGCCATCACGATCGGCGAGACGGCCCCGCTGCTCTACACGGCGGGCTGGTCGGACGCGAACCCAACGCTCGCCCTCACCAATTCCCCCGTCGGCTACCTCACCTATCCCGTGTGGGCGTTCGCCCCGATCAACCAGCCGAGCGAGCACGCCAACATCCTCTCGTACGACGCGGCGCTGCTGCTTCTGATCTTCGTCCTCATCCTCATCGCCCTCGGACGGGTGGTCATCACGATCTCCCGACGTCATGCGGAGTGACAGTGGACCGGAGAGACGACGTCAGCCGGGCAGCGGCCCGGCCTAGACGGCTCTCCGCCGGAGTCCTCGCCGACCGGATGGCGGCGACCCTGGTCCATCACGAGCCGGGCTGGCGGCTGCCGAGGCTGACCGCCCTGGCCAGGCGCTTCAATGTGAGCGCGGCGGAGATCGACGCCGCGATCGACGAACTGGCCGGCCGGCACCTGCTGCGGCGCCTGCCGGACGGGCAGGTGTACCGGGCCAGCCCGGCTGAATACCGGGTACCGCTGGAGGGCCTGTCCGGCCTCACGTCGCACGTTGACCCCATGGGCGGCAAGCTTGTCTGCAAGAGCCGGCAGGTGTCCAGGCGCCGGGCGCCGGAGGACATCGGGCGCACGCTAGGGCTCGAGCCGGGTGAACCGGTGCTCACCATCCGGTGCCTGTGGACCGTTGGCGGCGAGCCGGCCGCGCTGTCCGCCAGCTATCTGCCCGAGCGGCTCGGCGACGTGCTGCCCGAATTCACCGGCTCCCCGTTCCTGCAGGCAGTTGGGCCGCAAGCGGGTGGGCCGCCGCAGGCCGGCCGGCCGGTCGGCGGCCCGCTAGGGGATCCGCTGCCGGAGGGTGGCCTGCCGGAGGATGAACTGCCGGAGGATGAACTGCCGGAGGGTGAACTGCCCGAGGATGAACTGCCGCAGGCTGACCGGCCAGGAG
>DPMS01000676.1 GCA_003541285.1 Actinomycetota bacterium | reverse complement strand
CCCCCGCCCGCCGATACCGAGGGCACGAAGCCAGACACCGGTTTCCCGCCGCGCTGCCAGTCCCGGCGCGAGGACCCTGGGTCCCAGCGGGCCGATGGCCAGCAGCCCCCCACCCAGCCATGGGCCGGAGTCCGGGCCTGGCGGCTGCGTCCGCAGCTGCAGGGCAGGCAGCACACAGGCCAGTAACCAGAGCAGGCCGCTGCCGCCGATGACAGCGCCCCGCAGCCGGAAATCGCGGGCCCGGCCCGGCGCGGAACCGGGTACCGTCACCACGGCAGGCGGGCTTGCCGCACCCGGACCGGTCATCGGCAGCCATACCTCCGCGGTCAGGCGGCGCTGGAAAAGCGGCCAAAGCCTGGCACCGCGGAGGCGCCCCCATCCGCGATGACCGGGCTGGCCCCGCCCTCCCGGTCCCGTGCCCCCAGTGACCCCGGGAGAAAAGGACCGGAAGGACGGCCAGCCGCTAAACGATCCACCGGCGCCGGCCGCGCTACTGGCGCCGGGCCCGGTTCACCGCCGAGAGCACGGCCCGCAGGGAGGCGGTCACCGTGTTGGTGTCGACGCCGGCCCCCCACATGGTCTGCCCGCCGACGTCGCACTCGACATAGGCGGCGGCCTGCGCGTCGCTGCCCGCGGACAGGGCGTGCTCGGTGTAGTCGAGCACGCGGACGGTGATCCCGAGCGAAGCCAGCGCGTCGCAGAACGCCGAGATCGGGCCGTTGCCCACTCCCTCGATCTCGCGCGTCTGCCCGTCAACGCGGACCTCCACGGTCAGCGCGTCCTTGGCGTCGACCACCGAGGATGTGTGATGGGCCTGCAGGGCCACCGGCCCGGGCGCCAGGTACTCGGCGGCGAACACCTCCCACATCTGCGCCGGGGTGACCTCGCCGCCCTCGGCGTCGGTGCGGGCCTGGATCACCCGGGAGAACTCGATCTGGAGCCGCCTCGGCAGATCCAGATGGTGGTCGGCCTTCATGATGTAGGCCACGCCACCCTTACCGGACTGGGAGTTGACCCGGATGACCGCCTCATAGGTCCGCCCGACGTCGCGCGGGTCGATCGGCAGGTAGGGAACGGCCCAGGCGAAGTCGGCGACGTCCACGCCCGCCTCGGCCGCGTCGGCCTCGAACGCCTCGAACCCCTTCTTGATGGCGTCCTGGTGCGACCCGGAGAACGCGGTGTAGACGAGTTCGCCGGCGTAGGGATGACGGGGGTGGACAGGCAGCTGGTTGCAGTACTCGACGGTGCGCCGGATCTCATCGATGTCCGAGAAGTCGATCACCGGGTCGATGCCCTGGCTGAACAGGTTCAGGCCGAGGGTCACCAGGCAGACGTTGCCGGTCCGCTCACCGTTGCCGAACAGGCAGCCCTCCACCCGGTTGGCACCGGCCAGCACAGCCAGTTCGGCGTCGGCGACCGCGGTGCCGCGGTCGTTGTGGGTGTGGACCGACAGGCAGACGTGCTCGCGCCGGGACAGGTGGCGGCTCATCCACTCGATCTGGTCGGCGTACACGTTCGGCGTCGACCGCTCTACCGTGCAGGGCAGGTTGATGATGATCTCCCGGCCCGGGCCCGGCTGCCAGACATCCATCACCGCCTCGCAGATCTCGGCGGCGAAGTCCAGTTCGGTGTCCATGAAGATTTCCGGCGAGTACTCGTACCCGAAGTCGCAGCCGGGCAGGTGCTGCTCGGCGTACTTCATCACCGACCGGGTTCCCGCCACGGCGAGATCCCTGCACTCGGCCCGGTCCACGCCGAACACCACCCGCCGGAAAAGCGGAGCGGTCGCGTTGTACATGTGCACGGTGGCCCGGCGCGCCCCCACCAGGGACTGCACGGTCCGCTCGATCAGTTCGTCGCGCGCCTGGGTGAGCACCGAGATCTGGACGTCGCCGGGGATCTTGTCGTCTTCGATCAGGCCGCGGACGAAGTCGAAATCGGTCTGGCTCGCCGCCGGGAAGCCGACCTCGATCTCCTTGTAACCCATCCGCACCAGCAGGTCGAACATGGTGCGCTTGCGGGACGGGCTCATCGGGTCGATCAGTGCCTGGTTGCCGTCCCGCAGGTCGGTCGAAAGCCACCGCGGCGCGGCCGTGATGGTCCTGCCGGGCCAGGTCCGGTCAGGCAGGTCTACTGGGGGAAAGGGGGTGTAGCGATGGCAGGGCATGCCACTGGGCTGCTGATGTACAGGCTGATGCTCGGATTGCATCGGAGAAATCGCTCCCTCGCGAGTCGGGCGGCGGCCAGCGGTCATGCCGGGACTCCGCGGCGAGGGAGCCGGCCGTTATCGGCCCCCGCCGCGGCCGCTAAGAAGGAGCATTCCGCGGAACATTGCGTCCGACACTACCAGACGCCAGCGCACGCGTGGCAGGACCCGCGGGCGGGTCGCGGTGCCGGCACGGCACGGCACCCCCGGCCGGCGCGGGCGGGTACTGGTGGTGCGCGGGCCGGGCCAGCCGGCGGCTCACTCGGCGGTGGCGCCCTGCTCGGTCAGGGTGATCACGCCGACGGCCTGCGCCTGCGTCATGCCCAGGCCGGCCCCGACCTGCTGGGCGGCCTCCCGCTCGGCGGCGGTCAGCGGCCCGTCCGCCATCCCGATCCGCACCACCTCGGCCAGGAACCATTCCCGGGCCGGGACGGCCAGTTGCGTCCCCAGCGCGGCCAGGGCGGCGTCAGCGCCGCCAGAGGCGTAGGCGAGATCACTGTCGAGCGCCGCGCCGTCGTACCCCTGTGCGCCCGAACCGGTGATCGCGTCCAGTGCGCGCTGCCGGGCCGGCCCGCTGGCCGGGTCGCCTGCGCGCAGCATCGCGCAGGCCGCGCCCCGCATCCCGGCCGGCAGCGCCGCCTGCATCTGCGACGCCGTGGGCAGGGCGAGCACGTCCACGCGGTAACGGGTGTGGCAGGTGGTGCACTGGACGTGGTCATCCACCTTCTTCAGGGGGATGACCGGGATGTAGAACAGGTGGAAGAACCGCCGCCCGGAGCGCAGCCGGTAGGGCCGGTCACCGCCGCACCGCTGGCAGTGGAACACCCCCTGGCCGGTGGTGCGGAAGTACGCCCGGATCCCCCAGATGATTATGAACATCGTCGCTCCTGGAACTCAGTGCTGGTGGCGGGCTTCGGCGGCGGTGACCACCGCTGCTGCACCGGGGTGCCGCTCTTTGCCTATCATGTCGCACTTGCGCCGGCCATGACATCTGTCGTGGCCGGCCCGGGATGCGCGTGACGGGCAGCCGGCGAACTCCGTGCTTAGTGCCGGGTCATGACCACCGATCCCGCGAGCCAGTGAGCGGGCCTGCGTGGGGCATGATGTGGCTGCCAGCGGGGATGAGGCCATCGCCACGGCGCACCGGCACCAGCCGGATGTGGCGGTGCTCGACATCGAGATGCCCGGCCCGGACGGGATCGAGGTGGCGCGGCGGCTGACGGCGGACGGGTTCGGCGGGAAGACCCTGATCGCCGCCCGCGGGCACGATGCGATCACCGACCCGGCCGGGCGGCTGCACCTGTCCCAGGGCACGGTCCGCAGCCACCTGTCGGCCGCCGTCCAGAAGCTGGGCGCCCGTAATCGCGCCGAAGCGATCCAGATAGCCGAACGAAGAGGCTGGCTCTGACGCCGATCCCACCGCCGGCCCTGGTGACGGCCCGGCCCACCGGCCCGATATTCGCTGGCGCCGGGCGGCCGCGCCTGGGTTAGCTGGGGGTGTGAACCTCCAGCGATTCGACCCGGCCGCTGACCAGGAGACGGCCCGCCTGTGTCATGCGATGTACCTGGCGGGGCGTCCCGCTGACGATCCCAGGCGGCCAGCGATGCCCGAGCGCTCCTTCGCCGCCTGGCTGGCCCTGGGCTGGACGGAGGACCACCCGGAGGCCTGGCTTGCCCGTGACGCCGCCGGGCAGGCCTGCGGCTGGTACTCGCTCGCCTTCCCCGAGCGGGAGAACACACATCTGGCCTACCTTTCCCCGCTGGTCGGTCCTGCGTACCGGCGGCATGGCATCGGCACCGGGCTGGTCAGGCACGCGGCGGAGCAGGCGCGCCAGCGGGGGCGCACGCTGATCACCGCCGAATCGCGGCAGGGCTCCCCGGGGGAAGCGTTCGCCCGGGCGCTGGGCGCCCGGCGGGGCATCTCCGACGCATGCCGGGTCCTGCAGCTGAAGACCGTCCCGGACGGGCATCTGGCCCGGCTGCGCTCGCAGGCGCAGGCTGCCGCGGTTGGCTACTCGCTGATGTCCTGGGAGGGACCGGTCCCCGGCCGGTACCTGGTCCAGGTAGCCCGCCTCAACCAGGCGATGAACGACGCTCCGCGAAGCGCCGAGGATGAAGGCCAGCAGTGGGACGTGGCACGGGTGCGCGAGGACCAGGCGCGGGTGGCCGCCCAGGGGCTGCGCTACTACACCGTGGCGGCCTGCTGCGAGCGCACCGGCGAGCTGGCGGCCATAACCCAGCTCGGGATCGAGCCGCCGGCGCCGGACTGCGGCTTCCAGGAACTGACGGTGGTGGCCCGGACGCACCGGGGCCACCGGCTCGGGCTGCTGGTCAAGGTGGCGATGCTGGAGTTGCTGGCCGGCCATGAACCGCTGCTGGAGCGGGTCTTCACCGGCAACGCCGACACCAACGCACACATGATCGCCATCAACACCGAGCTTGGCTTCCAGCTCCTCGACCACTGGCCGTCCTGGGAGCTCGCGGTGGCGGAGGTGCTGACCTGGCCGGCGTCCGCACAGGGCCGCGGCGGTGCCGCGCCGGAGCCGCCCGGGGCGCGCGGCCGCCGCGCTCAGTCGTAGAAGCCCAGCCGGCGAAGCTGCCTGGGATCGCGCTGCCAGTCCTTGGCCACCTTGATCCGCAGGTCGAGGTAGACCTTGGTACCCAGCAGCGCCTCGATCTGCTGCCGGGCCCTGGTGCCGACCTCTTTCAGCCGGGCACCCTTGGCGCCGATGACGATCGACTTCTGGCTGGGCCGTTCAACGTACATCTGGGCGTACACGTCGATGAGATCGTCGCGGCCGGCCCGCGGCCCCATCTCTTCCACCATCACGGCGATGGAGTGCGGTAGCTCATCGCGGACCCCTTCCAGCGCCGCCTCCCGGATCAGCTCGGCGACGAGCACCTGCTCGGGCTCGTCGGTGAGCTCACCCTCCGGGTAGAGCGGCACCCCTGGCGGGAGGTGGGAGACCAGCACGTCGGTCAGCACCTCCAGCTGGAAGCCGGTCACCGCGGACACCGGCACGATGTCGGCCCAGTCGCCCAGGCCGGCCACGGCAGCGAGCTGTGCGGCCACCTCCTCCGGCGAGGCCTGGTCGGTCTTGGTGACGATGGCCACGACCGGGGTCTTGCCGATCCCGCTGAGCTCGGCGGCCAGGTATTTGTCGCCGGGGCCGATCCGGTCCGGCGCCGGGATGCAGAACCCGATCACGTCCACCTCGGTGAGCGTGGACCGGGCGAGGCTGTCCAGCCGCTCCCCGAGCAGGGTGCGCGGCCGGTGCAGCCCGGGCGTGTCAATGATGACCAGCTGGGCATCCGGCCGGTTCACGATCCCCCGGATGGCGTGCCGGGTGGTCTGCGGGCGGCTGCTGGTGATCGCCACCTTCGCGCCGACGAGAGCGTTCATCAGTGTCGACTTGCCGACGTTGGGCCGGCCAGCGAAACAGGCGAAGCCGGACCTGAACTGCAGCGCCCCTGGCCCCCCCGGTGGCTGCGGCTGCGCGGGCCAGCCCGCGCTCACACCCGTACCCGCTCGCTGCGGCCTCCGCGACGCTCCCACGGCAATGATTCTCCCGCACCCGCCGCAGCACCCGGCCCACGGCCAGGCTCCCGCGCGGCGGCGGTCAGGACAGCCACTGCAGCCAGGCTCCGTGCGGGTCAGTGGCGGCGCTGACAGGTCATGGCCGGCCATGGACATGAACCGGACGTTAGCCGCACCGCCCCGGTGCCGGCGATCAGGGGGTCAGCGTGGCGCGCAGGGCACCGTTGGTCCCCACATGGAAGACCGGCGCCCCGGGGCCGATGTCCTGGACCGCCGCCAGATCACCGGCGTCCGGTGTGTCCGCATCGCTGACCAGCGCCGCCGCCTCCAGGCCCGCCGCCCCGCTGGAAACCGCCATCGCCACCGCCAGCCGCAGCGCCGACAGCCTGAGCGAGGGCAGGTTCACTGCGGCGGCGGCATAGGTCCGGCCGGTCTCGTCCCGCACCGCCGCACCCTCGGCCGCCGCGACCCGGGCACGCGCGGAACGGGCCAGGGTGATGATCTTCTGGTCTTCCGCGCCGAGATCACCCACGGCGCCGAGTCTAGTGGTCACTGGGGTTCTGCCCGTCCGCCCTGGCCGCCTCCGGCCGCAGCCGCTCGACTGTCACCGTCCCGATCCTGTTCCGCCGCCCGGCCAGGCTCTCGGCGGTC
>DPMS01000422.1 GCA_003541285.1 Actinomycetota bacterium | reverse complement strand
TCCCTGGAGCCGGTCAACAGGATCGCGATGCCTGCTGGCGCATGGCCTTGGCACGGGAGCCTGGAACAAGGTCCTGTCACGGCATCTGAAGCTGCCGTGACCGCGCCCCGGCCGCCGCATGTGGGCCTTCGGCGTGAGCTGGACCTGGCCGGCGCGACCAAGCCGCCCGAGACCTCAATCACCGGCCCGGGCTGGCTGTTCGGCTGCAGGCGGTCACCACCGCACCGATCGGCACATCTGTTTCCCCGCCCGTCAGCGGGGGCGGCCCAGCGCAGATGAACCTTTCGGAGCCTCAGCGCGGTCACCCAGCGCACTGGGACCGCCGACCAGAACGGCGGATATCACGCTGAGCGTGCGCCAAAGTCCAGTCACGCAGCCCGATCTAGCGGATTTCGTGCCCTCGGTGCGGTGGGTGATCGCTGGGCTGGCGGCCTGCCTGGCANNGGCACCGGCGCGGGCATGCGGGTCCTGGAATCCTTGTGCCAGGGGCCGGTCGCGGGCGTCGACTTCAGCGCTGGCATGCTCGCGCAGGCGCGCCGTGCGCACCCCGGCGCCGGGTGGGTACGGGCCGATGTGCGGGCCCTGCCCTTCGCCGCCGCCTTCGACCTGGCGGTCAGCTTCGGGGCGCTCGGGCACTTCCTGCCCGCCGAACGGCCCGCGCTGTTCGCCGGGGTGCACCGCGCGCTGCGCCCTGGCGGGATTTTCGCCGTCCCGATCGCTGCGCCGCCGCCCCTCACCTCAGGCTGGTACTGGGCACTGGCCGGGTTCGACCTGGCCATGCGCATCCGCAATGCCCTGTGGCGTCCCCCGTTCGTCATGTACTACCGCACCTGCCCGCTGCACGCACTGCGCAACGACCTGACCGCATCGGGATTCACCGTGACGACCCTCCCCCTGACGGCCCTGGGCCAGCGCGAGGACGGCAGCCCGCGCTACCGGCTCGTCCTCGCACGCACAGCCAGCACGCCCTGACCGATTCGCACGCCGCCAGAGTGCACCTGACCGCGGCCTCAGTCCTGCCTCGCACGACCGCCGGCCAGGACCCTGCGATTGCCCGTCCTGACACACGAGGCTGCGCCGCAGCCGGGCACCGCGACCTCGATGCCCGGATCATCCGTTCATGCGCCTTTCCCCGTGAGCCCGAAGTGGATCAACAGGCCGCACGGATCGGCGGATCAGGAAGCTGGCAGGGAGCTGCCGGAATGACAGTTGGTGACTGTGGGCGCTGGCAGGGTAGCTGGTGGACTGCTGGTGCCGATGGTGCTTGGGGCTGCCGGTCGTTCGATCTCCGGGCTCAAGAGATCTGCTCCACTGTCAGCCGGCCGCGGGCAACTTCGAAGCCTGCCGGCCCTTCCGGTGACGGTTTGTCCGGTCATAGCCGGAGGGGTGAATCGCTTGCCTGGAATACGGGTTGCCCGCCGACGGCCGTCGCCAGTACCCGGATGTCGGTGATCTGCTCTGGCTCGGTGTCCAGTGGGTTGCGGTCCAGGATCACGAAGTCCGCGAGCTTGCCCGGCTCCAGCGATCCGATGTCGTGTTCCCGGTGCATGGCGAATGCGGCTTCGGTGGTGTACAAGGCAAGCGCATTCTGTGCGGCCAGCCGCTCGCCTGGCCCTAGCACGCGCCCGCTGCTGGTCCGGCGCAGCACCGCGTCCCGGATCCCCACCAGCGGGTCAGCGGTGATCACCGGCGCGTCAGAGGACCCGGCGACACGGATCCCGGCTCGCCGCCACGACGCGTATGCGTACAGTTCATCGCTGCGCTCCGGCAGCGCCTCGGCGAACCCGTCGCCGAGGATGGACAGCATCCCGGGCTGGGCCGCCACCACGATCCCCAGCGGCGCGGCCCGCGCCGCCAGCGGCGCGAACATCGATCCGCCGTGCTCGATCCGGTGCCGCAGCGGGTTCCCGCAGCGGCCACCCAGGACCGCGGCGTAGGCGTCCAGCACGGTCTCGATCGCCCGGTCCCCCTGCGCGTGGATGCACACCTGCAGCCCGCGGGCATCGAACTCGGCCACCATCGCCGTCAGCTCATCCGGCGGGAAGTACATGATCCCCGAGCCGTAGGGCGGGACCGGGTAGCTGCCGTGGATGGCCGCGGTGCGGCTGCTCATCCCGCCGTCAGCCCAGATCTTCACTGATTCAGCGGCCAGCCGCGGTGAACGGCGCCCCCGCAGCCCGGAACCCAGCAGCCAGTCCGCCTCGTCGTGCACCACCAGCCCACCGACCCGCACGCCAAGCATGCCTCGCTCATCGGCCTCCGCATAAGCGGTCAGCGAGTCCCGGCGGGTGTCCGCATCGCACGCCGCGGTGATGCCCAGCGCCGCGAAATGCTGCCCCGCCCGGGCCACGAGACCGGCCCGCTGCTCGGCGCTCATCCGCTGCATGTCCCGCCGCAGGCCGCCCCACAGCAGGGTGAATGTCGGCCCCTCGTGGACCACCCCGTCCAGCCGTCCCTCACCGTCTCGCCCGAAACGGCCGCCCGGCGAGTCGGGCTGCCGATCGCCGAACCCGGCCTCCCGCAGCGCGGGCGTGTTCAGCACGCAGGCGTGCAGTGAGGTGTGGAACAGGATCGCCGGACGGTCCGGCACGGCGGCGTCGAGGTCGGCGCGGGTGGGATGGCGTCCCTCATGGAGCTTGTACTCCACGTATCCGCTACCGGTCACCCACGACCCCTCCGGCGTCCGGGCGGCCGCGTCGCGCAAGCGCGCCAGGATCGCCGGAATATCTGGCGCCGCTGGCTGGCTGCAGTCCGCGCCCGACGCCAGGTAGCCCACGTTGCACAGGTGGCAATGCGCGTCAATTAGCCCCGGAATGACGGCCGCCCCCTCCAGCCCCACCACCCGCGCACCCGGTGCCGCCGCCGCGCGCACGCGCTCGGCCGGCCCGATCGCCGCGATCCGGTCATCCCGGACCAGCATCGACCGGGCCAGCCCAGCACCGGCCGCCATCGTGACGATGTCCGCGTCTGTCACCAGCACATCCACCGTTCAGCCCTCCCACAGACGCAGCCATGACCGGGACCGGCCGCCAGCGCCATTCAGGTCACATCCTGCGGCATGGGCGCGAAGACGGCACCTCGTGGTGCAGATCGTCTCGTTCGGCGTGGCACGACAGCGCCCCTGCCGGACACGGGCAGGCGCGCAGAGCGGCGGCACTGCGCGCGCTACGACCTGCATCCGTCGGCTACCCGTTGTGCCGCTGGTGATCCCACTGGGTTGGCAGAGCAGTGGTTCAATGCGGGCGTGTCGGTTTCCTGGTGCAGTCCCACCAGAAGGTCCAGATGGGGGCGCTCACCAGGCGGGCCGCGATGGTGGCGATGTCCCTGGCCCCGTCGATGCAGTCGTCGGCGAGCAGAACCTGTTCGGCGGCGATGCGCTCGGCGGCGTGCAGGGTGCGGGGCGGGCGCTCGACAAACGGCCGCAGGTCGGCGTAGCCCACGTCGATCAGCCGCGCGCCGAACCGATCCTCCCATGAGCGCAGCACTGCGGTCAGGGGCGGCAGGGACTCCCTGCCGGGGTATAGAGCGCCCCAGCCGATCACCGCCAGCACGTCGGCAGGCCGGGCGGCGGTGACCAGGCCGATGCGCGCGTGCGGTGTCGCCCTGTTTGCCTGCCTGATCTGCGGCAGTGTCACGTCGAGGGCCTGCTGCTGCTCGGCTGGGGTCAGCGGTGTGTCCTGCGGCGCGGCCAGGCCGGGCCATTCCAGGGTGAACGGTGCCCGCTGGTCACGGTATTCGGGGTTGTCCCAGCTGGGGGGCGGCACCCAGCACTTCCATTCGGATTCCAGCACGGCACCGGCATCCAGCCTGTCCGCCTCGCGCGGGTCTTCCGGGCTGATGAAGTCCCATCGTCCCAGGGGCGCCTGGTGTCGCCGTGCAGGCCATCGAGCTGGATCGGCACCAGGCCCGTCTGGGGGTGCAGCCTGGACAGCGCGGCCCAGACCCGCCCCGATCCGGGTACCGGATCCACCGTCGCCCATGCGACTGGCTCTCCCGGGACGCTGTCCATGATCAGCTTCCCGGCCGGGAGAGTCACCGGCCCGAGCCGGGCCGGCCCTTCGCCCGTGGCGGCGAGGACGAGAGCACTGCCGTACAGGACGTGACGGCCGCCTTGCCGGGCGATCAGCGCGTCGGGGGCAGCGAAGGCGCGTCCCTTGCGCGCGAGGGTGAGGATGTCGGTAGCGGCGCGTTCACCGGCCCAGTGCCCGGCGGGTAGCTGGGCCAGCTTTGCCAGGCCGGCCGGGGCTTTGGTGTCGTTTCCGCTCAGCCACTGGTCGAGCAGGCTGAGCGCGAGCCCGACGCAGGCGGAGACGGTGGCCGACGAACCGTCCGGGGACTCGGGCTGGGCCTGGTCCAAGATCGAGGCAGCGAGCCGGGTGCTGCCGTCGGCGATGGCCTCGGCGGTGAGCCTCATGGTGACGGCTGCTAGTTCGCGGGCCTGGCCGACGGGGGTGAACATGGCCATGTTGTGCCGTTCGACCGCGCGGTTGAGTGCCCGCTGGAGTGTGTCCAGGTCGGTGACGTCGATGTTATCGGCGTCGATGCCTTCCTCGGCCAGCAGCGGCGCCAGCTCGTGCAGCAGCTCGTTCGCCATGCCGGGCTTGAACTGGATGTCCGGCAGCCCTGCAGGCGGCGGCTCGGGAGTGCGGCGTCACATGTCCGGCATGCGGACCATCATCGCAGGCCCGCTCGCCAGGTGCTGGAGGTGCCATTGTGGTCTCACAGGGCGAGCCGGGCGGTGGGGGTGTCCCAGCCGAGTGTCTTGCGCGGCCGGGCGTTCAGCTCGGCGGCCACGGCGGCCAGCTCGTCCGGGCCGTGCATGCGCAGGTCGCTGCCCTCGGGGAAGTACTGGCGGAGCAGCCCGTTGGTGTTCTCGTTGGACGGCCGCTGCCACGGGCTGGCCTTGTCGCAGAAGTACACCGGCATGCCCAGCGCGGCGGTGATCTCGCGGTGCAGTGCCATCTCCTTGCCCTGGTCCCAGGTCAGCGAGCGGCGCAGCTCCGGCGGGATCTGGCACATCGTGGCGATGAGGGCGTCGCGGACCGCCTCGGCGGTATGCCGGCCAGGCAGGTGCAGCAAGATCGTGAACCGCGACGCCCGGTCCACCAAGGTGCCGATCGCGGACCGGTTGCACGCTCCGGTGATCAGTCGGGTAGGACCGGCGGGTTACCCCGCCGGCATATCCCCAGAGTTCCCTGAGGTCCCTTCAGCCCGTCTGGCCCCTGGACCTGGGAGTTCTTCGTCCGGTCAGGCTTGTTCTGGTTTCTGAGGTCTTTTCGGGTTTCCTGAGGGTCTATCGTCTCTAGTACTGATCTTGCTGGATCAGTGAAGGCG
>DPMS01000805.1 GCA_003541285.1 Actinomycetota bacterium | reverse complement strand
TTCCGTAAGGGGGCTCCAGGTTATGAGAATTTTTCGAATATAGAACTGGATACCTCACCTCCGGCGAGTGGCATTTGAGTGGCACACGCTACAGAGAAGGTACATGGGACCAGGCATTTTACGGGCGATGCGCGCGTAGAGCGTTTCCGCTCCGGGGAAGAGGTTTCTGGCTGGCTCTGGCGCCAGGCACAGCCATCCCGCAGATCTGGACCTACGCAGAGTGACGAGAGTCATTCGCTCCAAGCCAACAGGCGGTAACAGAACGATTATTTGCGCACCGATCGCGGGCCGGGTGTGGCGGTTGTGACGCGAATATTTGCCAGTTCGGTGCTTTGTGGCCTGTCTGACTATTCGGGGCGTGCCGCGAAGGCCCGAGCCGTCCCATGCTCGTCATACCCGCCGGGACGAAGGCCCAGTCTGATCCTCGGTGCGCGGTTACGGGGTTGGCTTCAGCACCGTGTCACAGTAGGTCGAGCCCGGCCCGAATGGCCCGCCGCATTGCATCGTCTGCGCGAATTGATCCGCCTGGTTGTAGTCGAACTTCGTTCCGGGATAGTCCGCGCCGTAGGTGAAGGCGTTGTCGATGCCGTTGAAGGCGAACCACGGGTAGATGCAGTACGGCCCGCCGTAACTGGCGCAGTACTGGTTCACCTCTGCCTTGCCGCCGAAGTCACTGACGGCTGCCCACTCTTTGGCCGTGGACCCGTCGGCGAAGGTAACGGACTCGATCCGCAGCGGGCTGAACCCGAGCCAGTGCGCCTGGTCATAGGAATCACAGAAGGTCTGGCCAGGCACGCAGAACTGATCGGCCGGATGGGTGTACGGGGAGGTGTGCCCGATCTCCCAGACGAAGGAGTTCGGGGTGTCGTCGACCAGGCCCCAGCCGAGCGCGTTGCCGATCTGCTGCCTGTCGAACGCGGGCAGCATCGGCCCGTACTTGCTGTTCAGGATGATCGTGCCGGACTGGCCGGTGGTCACGTCCTGGACGTTGATGTTCCACCCCTGGCCGGGCGCACCGACGAAGAAGTGGATCTTGATCGTGTCACCCGCGTTCATGACCAGCGGCTGGCTGCTCGCGCCATTGAAGAGCTCGGCGTTAAACGCCGCCGTCTCGGCGAAGTTGGGGCTTAGCTGCCATACAGGGGAACACACCGAGAACTTGTTCGGCGCGTATGTGACGCTGAATCCGCCGGCCGGCGTGCAGTTGCTGACGATCGAGTCGGGATAGAACTGCACTTCGAGGAAGGCCTGCCCGAACAGCGCGTGCGGGTTCGCGTCGGTCACCGTGCCCCCCCACCAGAATGTCGGACCCACCGCCGACACGGGGACGGACCCATCAGACGGGAGCACCACCGTCCAGGTCAGGTCCTTGGCCGAGCCGGGAAGCGAGGACACCGGATCCAGTTCGGGTTCGTCGTGCCCGCTGCACCCGCCGGTGTACCACACCTGGCCGGCGACCTCGTTCGGCCGATGGGCGATGCAGTCGCCGGCCCCTGAACGGGTCACGGCGGCGGCGGGCTGGCCTGCGGCCGCGGCTAGTCCCGAGCCACCAAGCGCCAGCACCACCGTGATCATGAACGGCCGGAGCCGCTGCGCCTTCATACCGTTCCACCTCGCCATTGAGGGTCGCGCCTGATGGCTCGCGGGAGTCGTCATCGGCGTCGCGGGTTAAGTCAGCCAGCAGAATCGTAGACGGGCCACTTTCACGACCGCAAGCACGCGCCACGCCCGCCGCTGCCAACTGCGCCGGCACCGCCTGGGGATTCTCGCGCGCGCCTGCCAGTGACGCCCGGAGGGCAGCGGGCCGCCCCTCCCGCCCGGCCGCCACTGGCCCTGGAGCCTGGCCGAGCAAGAAGGGAACGTGGCTGGCCTGCGGCCCGTCCAATCACATAAGGCCCCGGACCGGGTACCGGGGGCGGGCAAGCCCGGCCGGAGGGAACCGGCCCCGCCCAGGCAGGCCGGCGAACATCCCGTGGCATGGTGCGAGACATTCCGCCCAGATGGAGGTGAGGGCGATGGTGCGATACATGCACAAGCCCGGTGCGGCCAGCCGGTTGGCGTTCGCGGCGATCGCCGCCGGTGCCATCATTACGCTTGCCGCCTGCGGCAGCCAGGTAGCCGGGGGCCAATCTGGGTCGGCGGGCGGTATGGGCGCGGCGCCGGGCGGCAGGGCGGTTGCGGGCGTGGCCTTGTGCAAGGACGCGCCGCATCTGACTAGCGTGGTGGTCAGCCGCACGGCGGCCTCCCGCGCGTTCGAGCCAGGTCTGATCCTGCCGCGTGGAATCACGATCGCGGAACCAGGTGTGGTGCGTGGCCTGGCTGCTGCGCTGTGCGGGCTACCGGCCATGCCGCGCGGGCCGGTGAGCTGCCCGGCCCAGTTCCGCGGCTCGCTGCGGTTCGCGTTCGCCGCCGGTGGGCGCCCGTTTCCGCTCGTCACCGTCCAGGTGAGCGGCTGCCGGGTCGTTACTGGGCTGGGCCCGGTGCGGACGGCGTTCTCAGCGGCGTTCTGGCGCACCGTTGGCGAGGAGCTGGGTCTTTCGTCGCCGCAGAGCACCAGCCAGTCCGGCGGGGTCAACCCCTAAG
>DPMS01000442.1 GCA_003541285.1 Actinomycetota bacterium | reverse complement strand
AGACCGTGAGCGGACCGCAGAGCGCCTGCTGCGATCGACCGCAGCGCGCTCTTACGACCCCGACCTCGACATCGACTGGTCGGCACCGCTGGTGGCCGGCAAGGCCTTCATGCCCGAGCACCGGTGCTCGCTGTACGGCACCGCACTGTGGGAGAAGCTCAGTCCTGAGCAGCGCCTGGAACTCGGCAAGCACGAAGCGGCCAGTGTCGCCGGGGTCGGGATCTGGCTGGAGTTCATGCTGCTGCGCATGCTGGCCAAGCTCGCCTATCAAGGCGATCCGGCCAGCCGGCACATCCAGTACGCGCTCGCCGAGATGGCCGACGAATGCCGGCACTCCACCATGTTCGCGCGCATGATCGAGCGCATTGGCACCCCGGTCTACGGCCCGCCCCAGCACATCAAGACCCTGGGAAGCGTGCTCCCGGAACTCGCCCGTGGCCCGGCGATGTGGGGCGCCATCCTGATCGGCGAGGAGATCACCGACCGCTTCCAGCGCGAGATGGTGGGCGATGAGTCCATCCAGCCGCTGATGCGGATGGTGAACCGGATCCACATCATGGAGGAGGCCCGCCATATCGGCTTCGCCCGGGCGGAACTGATGCGCAGCGCCGAAACCATGTCCCGCGCCGCACTGCCTGCCCATCAGCTGCTGCTGGCCCGAACCGGCTTCATCGTGTCGCGCAGCCTGATCAACCCGCAGGTGTACCGCTCTGCCGGGCTCGATCCGCGGATGGCACGGCGGGTAGCGCTCGCGAACCCGCACCACCAGCGGACGATCCGGTTCGGCGGCGAGAAGGTCATGGCCTTCCTGGCGGAAGCGGGCCTGGTCGGCGGCCCGGGCATGCCGCTGTGGCGCAGGTCCTTCCTTCTCGGCTGAGGACCACCGCGCCGGCCACCGGATTCGTCAGTGCCCGGTGGCACGGTGGCAGCCATGGCGTTATGGAGGCACCATGAGTGCTGTGACCATCACGCAGGCCTGGCCGCGGCACGGCTGACCAGTTCCGGGATCGCCGACAGGTGGCACCGGCTCATGCGCGACGGCCTCGGCTACACGGGGTAGAGCGCCCACGGCAGCGGCATCGGGGCCGGTGCGGCGCTGCTACGAGCACCGCAGCTGCGGCGGCTCACTGCCGCCCGCCACCAGAGCGGAGGTGCCCGCCGGGTTCGCGATCTCCGCCAACGAATTCATGCCCGCCGGGCGGCCACCCCGGGAACTGGCCGAGCGGACCTACCAGGTGAGCCGGTGGGCGGAACTGCCACGCGGCGGCCACTTCCCCGCCCCGGGGGAGCCGGGCCTGCTCACCGCGGAAATCCGCGCGTTCTTCCGGCCGGTACGCGGCAGCGGCACCGGCCGGCGTGGGCCGGGCGCTCCACCCGGGTGAGCTAGTGATCCTTGGTCCGCCCGCGGTCTGACCGCTTGAGCAGGACGAGTACCACCACGATGAAGGCCAGCAGGACGGCCGCGATCACGTAGTCGGTCATCCCGGATACCTCTTCATTGTCCGCAGCGTAGCCGACACAAATGACCGCATCATAACCGCCGTGTCCCAGCCCGGCCGTCAAGCCAGATTGCCCACGGCTCGATCATGCCGGCCTGCAGGAGCCGCACCGGCGCCCAGGGGTCCTCGGCCAGCCGGGTCCTGACCCTCGTGTTCGTCTGTGGCCTCGACGATGAGCAGGGCCCGCTCCCCGTTGCTGACCGGACCGCCGGGGATGACATATCCATCGGTGACAAGGCCGTCCATGTACGCCGCGGGAGATATCCGAGGCAAGGCCATGAACCATCGTCACCGCGAAGTAAGCCATAACGCGAGAGTGCCGGCGGCTGCCGACATCAGGCCCAGGGCGTAAAACGGCTCTGCGTGCACCCTGAACTGTCCCCGGTGGGCGTCCGGGAGACGCTTATGCTCGCTGGCATGACGGATGCGATCGACTACACCACGCCGGGCACTCTCACCGGCCTTGGCAATGTCAGCCCGTTAGCGCTGGAACCCATCCCGGTCCCCGCGAGCTTCTCTGCCAGTTCCAGCCGGTCGGACGTTACCCGTTGCCATGGCAGCCCCCGCGCCATACGCCGCGCCCCCTGCGCGGCTGTCTAGCCAGTGACCCGTCCCATCTTGGTGATCAGCCGTACACACGCTGGATAACCGGGAACGCGTCCTCCATCGTGGTGATGGGGAACACGTCGAACTCGAGCCACGGCGCGTACCGCAGGGTGACCTCGTAGCTCTTCTCCGCGTCCTCCGGCAGTTCCTCGACTGTGAATCCACCTTTGCCGTCGAGGCGCTCGTAATGCGCAACGACGCCGGGAGTAGTTCCGATCTCAAGGAACTTCTTCGTCAGCTTCCGTAGGTCGTCTTCGCCGAGGCCCTCGCGGTAACGGTACACAGTCATGTACAGACGCTTCATACTGTCCACCTCCCCTCGTCTTGGTGAGACTAGGGCTAGCTGCCTTTATTAGTTAGAGGCTTAGGTCACAAGTCCGGACGTGTGTCACGGCCAGGCAGAGCCCTGGAGAAGCCGTGCAGATAGTCCTCACCCAGCCGGAGGGCGCAGGTGCAGGTCGTCCATCGGCCGGGCCATCCCGCCTCGCCTGAGCCGACGGTCCTGGGCTGCGACCGTCACGCACCGGCTACCTGCTATGAGCTGGGAAGTAGTAGCCGGCGCAGCCAGCCGAGCCGGACTATCCCACCGATCCCTTGCCGTAGGCGCCCGTCAGCCGCTGCGAGGCTCCAGCCCCTGTCAGTCCCCACGGTGCTCGCGCACCAGCCGGACCGCCTTGGCCTTCGTGCTCGCGTCGTACCTGCTCGGCATCGTGCCATCCTCCTGCCCAAAGAAGGAGGTGTGCACGAAACCCGGGTCAGTTCACCGGCCCGGCATGAGCATCCACCGGGTCAACGGCCCGGTGACGACTGGCCTGATCAGCAGGGTGAGGCTTAACGTTGCGGTGTGAGCACTGGTGGCGGGATGCGGTTTCCCGGGCCTGGGCGCAGACCACCTGCCATACCGTTTGCGGCCAAGGTCGAGAAGCTCGGCACCACCAAATTCCAAAGTGCCTACGGCGGGCAGGACAGATCCCCGTCAGGGCGGCTGGTCATCTACGTCGTTGCAGCCCAAGGCGATGCGTTCCTGCCGGCTGTGCGCGACGAGGCCGCACGCAGCCCCCAGGCGGACTATAACGTCGCCTACGTGCCGCACAGCTGGGCGCAGCTCAACGCCCTCACTATTCAGATCGCCAGAGACCGGGCGCGATGGCGGGAACGTGGCATCGAACTGGCGCGGTGGGGGCCAGACGCCGCATCCAGCAAGGTGGTGATCACGCTGCGGTCCTATACCGCGGCGGCTGAGCGCGAACTGCTGGCCGGCTACGGCCCGGACTGGGTTTCTGTCAGCCCCACATCCCGCAAGCAGCGGCACGTATTCATGTCTTGCTGAGCCAGGCCCCGCACCCTGGTACCCGGTCTCCCGGCCAGCCGAGCCTACCCCCGGGCCTTACCGGCGTGTTGCCGTGCGTCGTTGCGCAGCGCTAATCGGCCAGAATCAGGCCACCCCAGCGTGGGCCAGGCCTGCCACCATGTCGTCAGGCAGCCAGGCCCGACTCGCGAACGAGTGCACGGATACGGGCCTGGAGGCCGCTGATCTCGTCCGCCGGGGCGTCTGCGCGAACGCTGACGACGATCGGGCAACCATGGTCTATAGCCTGCTGTAGCAGTGACCGGAGTGCCAGCGCCAGTTCCGGGCTCCACTCATCGGGGGTCGTGAGCACAATTTTCATGACGCCTCCCTCGGGACGCCGCCCGAGCCACCCCAGATTCCGGGCTAGCCAAGTGCTAGCAACGAGGGAATCCATATGGCCGGTTAAGCAGGATTCTAGCTCGGTTGCCGTGGAAGGTTGCGGCTGTGGTCCGCAGAGTTGGACACTCACCATCAGCCTGGGAATGAACGCAGCAAGCCGCCCCGATCGGCCCCGCCCCAGGTCACCGCCATCCTGGCTATGCCGTGAGCGACCGTGAAGCATCATGTCTGTCCGACCCCTCGGGCACCAGCGGGCACGCTCACGTTTCCGATACTCACCCTTGGGGGCAAGCTGATCTGGACGCGCCGGCCGACCGCGCCCGACATGAGCGGAAGAACATTATGCGACTTGAAGCCTAGCTTCTTGGATCAACGCATTTCGATATTCATGGTCGCTCGCTCCGGTGGGTACTTGGTCGAGGCCCCTTTTTCGGCGTCCTCCCGACAAGCGCAAGGATCTTGCCGGGCAAGATCACTGTCCAGGCTGGCGCGGAGCGCCATCGCGCCAGCGACGCGAGCGCAGTGAGCGGCCGTGTGACATGGACCGCCATGAGGGCCGGCTCGGCGCGGCGGCCGACGAAGTGCATACGGCCTGAATCAGGCCAGATGAGCCGGGCAGGGAATCAGGTGAGGACGTAGCAGATCTGTGACCTGGGTCTATGCTGGCGCTCGGAGGGACTCGAACCCAACCTTCTGATCCGTAGTTCGTGGCGGCGCGGTTGCTGAAGGTCTTTGCGCTCTTGGTGAGGACGGTTGAGGTTGGATACGGTCGGCCAGGTGTGCTCTGGCTACCCGTTGGTTTAGACCCGGGTCCTTCACTTCTGATTCGGACGGTTGGCTCCACTGCCCGAGAGTCTCGACGGGGCCTCCAATGCTGTCTTGATGGCGGCAAGCCAGACGTTCGTTTCTCTGTCCTGCCGCTTCTCGGTCAGCCTGTCGAATGCGTACACGGGCCAGTTGGCCAGTTCCGCGTACTCCACGATCAGCTTGGTTCCGCCATTGTCGGGTTCGAATGTCCATGTCCAGGTGCCGTCGAACTTGAACATGCGGCCCATCGACGGGGTGGTTTTCACGACGATACGCCGGTTGGGGACGAGCTCGATGGTCTCGTTGGTCACCTTCCCGGTGATGCCGAGGTGCTTGAGCCCGGGGAGAGGGAATGCCACCTGAATGGTTGTACCGACACCATCGGGAGTCACCTTGACATTGGACAGTTCCACGCCTGGGTCATGCTCAACGTCATGCCACATGTTTTCTGGGTCCCGCAGGTAACTGAAGACTTGTTCCACCGGGGCATTGATCGTGACAGTCCACCTGAAAGCCAATCTCGGCATGGTAATCCCTCCTTGTCCGGGCATGGATCCGGCGCCTTACACGCTGACGGCGGCACCCGAGGCGCCCAACACGACAGCGCGGCAGGCACGTCCTCAGGCTCACCCCAAGCAGCGGGCACAGAGCCCTCCAGACCTCGGAATCATCTCAATACCAGGTCAAATGCGGCGCGAACTCGCCACTAGAGGCATAGGTCCTACGGCGGACCACCTTTGGGCAGTGATCGAAGGATGGCGGGGCCTGGGCCGGGCAAAGCTGCGCGTGTGCCCGCATGATCACCACGACCGCTGCGGTCCCGTCCGCCCGCGGGCCTTCCGGTTCGGGTGCGGGCAGAACCGATACGGTCACCTGGGCCGACTTCACCAAGAGCGTCAACCAGGCCCAGCGCACCGGGCTATGCGTGCGCCCGATCCGGCTCCGTGGCCAGATCGCCGCTATCGACCTGGCCACCGGATGTTGCCCGGCGCTGAGGATC
>DPMS01000212.1 GCA_003541285.1 Actinomycetota bacterium | reverse complement strand
CCGCGGAACGGGAGCCGGGGCCGGCGGATGCATGGCTGCGGGCAGCGGACTCGGCGCCGGGGCGGGGATCGGGGTGGGAACTGTGCCGTCCATGTTCATCACCTTCCGTCTCCCGCATTTGTGCCCGTATTCTCGCCCTGCTCACCTGGATGGGCGATTCTGGCCGCAATCCAGGCTCCCGCCGTCCCCCCGGGCACCCGGTAGGGCCGCTCGGCGGCCGGGTACTTGCGCCGCAGCACGATCAGTGCCGGGAACACGAAGATGTAGCTCACCGCCGCGGTGGAGATCACCAGCGCGATCATGACCGAGAAGAAATGGGCCAGGCGGCCCTGGGTGATCAGGAACACGAAGAAGACGAACGCCGAGCCGATGACGCCCGACATCAGGTTGACCGTGAGCGGCGTCCCGAACCTCGCAGGATCATCTTCGGGACGTCACGCAGTGCTGGCAGTCACCTTGGGAACTGCTGGGGCCTGTGCTGCTGGCGACCACGTGCCGGTACTCCACCTCCTCGGCACACCTTCCGGGCCTGGTCGATCCATCGGATGCCAGGGAGTGGTACTTCCACCCGGTCGCGGGCAGACTCGCTGGTACCGTCGTCAGCCCGGTACCAGTGGAGTCGCACATGGATCATGAACTGTTCAGCGAGGAGCGCTCGGCGGAGGTGGTGGCGGCCAGCTTCGCCAGCGCACCCCCGCGGCTGCGCGAGTTGCTCACGTCGCTGGTCACCCACCTGCATGCCTTTGTCAAGGAGACCGGGCTGACGGCGCAGGAGTGGGAGCAGGGAATCGCCTTTCTCACCGCGGCCGGCCACAAGTGCGACGATGTGCGGCAGGAGTTCATCCTGCTCTCTGATGTGCTGGGGGTCTCGATGCTGGTCGAGACCATCAACCACCGCACCGCCGGCGGGTCAACCGAGTCCACCGTCACCGGGCCGTTCCACGTGGTCGCCTCACCATCCCGGGCGCTTGGTGACAGCATCTCGCTCGACGGCAAAGGCGAGCCGTGCCTGGTCACCGGCCAGGTCACCGGGCCAGATGGCGAGCCGGTGCCCGGCGCCAGCGTTGACGTCTGGCAGGCCAGCGCGGACGGCTTCTATGACGTCCAGCAACCAGGAATCCAGCCCGAACGCAACCTCCGCGGGCTGTTCACCGTCGACGCCGACGGCCGCTTCTGGTTCAACACCATCGTCCCGCGCTACTACCCGATCCCCGACGACGGCCCGGTCGGCGGCATGCTGCACGCGGCCGGCCGGCATCCCTTCCGCCCGGCCCACGTCCACTTCATCGTCACCGCGCCCGGCCACCAGACGGTGACCACGCACCTGTTCGTGGCCGGCAGTCCATACATCGACTCCGACGCGGTGTTCGGCGTCAAGGAAAGCCTGGTGCGCAGCTTCCCGCTGGTCAACGATCCGGCCCGCGCCGCCGAGCATGGGCTGCCCAACCCGTTCCGCACCGTTCACTTCGACGTGCGGCTGTTGCGGGCGCAGGACGCCCCGGCTCCCGCAGGAGACTAACGGACACCACGGGGGCGGAACTGGACGCTGATCCGCGGGCCGGTGGCACGCATGGTCTTGGGGACGGCGTGCTCCCAGGTTCGCTGGCAGCTGCCGCCCATCACCAGCAGGTCGCCGTGGCCGAGGTCGTGGCGGAGGGTGGGACCGCCGCCGTGACGTGGCCGCAGCAGCAGCGCACGCGGCGCGCCGAGAGACACGATGGCCACGATCGTGTCCTGCGTGCTGCCCCGCCCGATGGTGTCGCCGTGCCAGGCGACACTGTCCCGGCCGTCCCGGTACAGGCACAGCCCCGCCGTGCACAGCGACTCACCGAGCTCGGGCCGGTAGTGCGCGTCGAGTGCGTTCCTTACCTGGTCAAGAATGGGATCAGGAAGGGCGCGGCCCTCAGCGTAGAAGCACAGCAGCCGCGGAACGTCCACCACCCGGTCATACATCTGCCGCCGCTCGGCGTGCCACGGCACCGCTGCCAGCAGCCTGCCGAACAGCGCATCGGCGCCGCCGAGCCAGCCCGGGCGGACATCCACCCAGGCTCCGCGGGCAAGGACGGTCCTGCGGACCGACCCCCCCAACGGCGCCGGGCCCGGCCGGCCGGCCAGGTCGAGCAGGGATCCCTGGAACGCAACTGCCATCCGGCAAGCCTACATCCGAATGTATGTTCTATTCAATCGTGGCCGGGTAACCCTGGCCGACTGCCGTGGCCCGGCGGCGCCCTGAGCGCCGGCAGTAATGGCTTGTGTCCGCGAGTCGCGCCCGGCATAGGCTGATGACAACCATCCAAACATCACCTAACCTGGGCGCTAGATGGAAATGCCCTGATGCGTACAGGGGGACCCAGTGGATACTGACACTCAGGCCATCCGTAGTGGGCCGGATCCCTGCTTGATCACCGATCTAGGGCACGTCCCGCTTGGGCAACTGGCCGAGCGGGCCGCCGAGGCCGACAGCGGTGTGGCGGCGGTAGTGCTCCGGATCCTGGAAGGCATGGAAGGCCCGGGCCCTGCACGCGTCCTGGTTATGTCATTCAATTCTGCCATCTGAGACGACGGCATGCCCGCATCTGTCTCTCAGTATGTCCTGAAGGTGCACAGCAGGTGTGATCTCTCCTGTGATCACTGTTATGTCTACAAGCACGCCGATCAAAGCTGGCGTACCAAGCCGAGGGTCCTGGCCAAGGAAACCGCCACGCAGATTGCCACGCGGATAGCCGAGCACGCCGCCAGCCACCAGCTCGATGAGGTGCACGTCGTCCTTCATGGCGGCGAGCCGCTGCTGCTTGGTCATGACGGACTGCGCGCGACGCTGACCGCCCTTCGCTCGGTAATCGATCCAGTCACCGGGCTCGACCTGCGCATTCATACCAACGGCGTACTGCTCGACGAGAAATTATGTGAACTCTTCGCAGACTACGGCGTGCAGGTAGGCGTCTCGCTTGACGGTGACCGCGCAGCGAACGATCGCCACCGCAGATTCCCGGACGGCCGCAGTAGTTACCTGGAGGTGCTGCGGGCACTTGCATTGCTGAGGCGGCCAGAATTCCGGCATCTTTACTCGGGAATTCTGTGCACCGTCGACCTGAATAATGATCCGGTCGCCGTTTACGAGGCCCTCATAGCTGAGGCACCGCCGTGCCTGGACCTGCTGCTGCCACACGCGACGTGGGATCAGCCGCCGCCCCGGCCGGGCGGCGTGCACGCCCCCTACGCGGCCTGGCTGGGCCAGATCCATGCCCGCTGGGTCGCCGATAAGCGCCCCGTGCCCATCCGGCTGTTCGATTCGCTGCTGTCCGCCTGGCATGGGGGACCGAGCGGAAGCGAAGCGGTTGGGCTCGATCCGGTCGACCTGCTGGTCATCGAGACCGGTGGCGACTGGGAGCAAACCGACTCACTGAAGACGGCTTTCGACGGCGCGGCGGCAACCGGGCTGAACGTGTTCACCCACTCGGTCGACGAAGCGGCCGCGCACCCCGGGGTAGCCGTGCGGCGCCGTGGTCTCAGCGGACTGAGCGTTACCTGCCGTTCCTGCTCGCTGGTGAGAGCGTGCGGAGGCGGCCTGTATGCGCACCGGTACCGATCCCCCAATGGCTTCAATAATCCATCCATCTATTGCGATGACTTGAAGGTGCTGATTCCCCAGGTGACGGAGATGCCGAAGGCCGCGCCAGCCGCGCGGGCCCCGATCGCCGGTCCGGTTACCGGGTACATCCTGCCGGCCGGTGCGTTCGAGGCACTGTCGGCAGGCCCAGGCGACGCCGGGGCGATCGCGTCGCTGCTCGAGACCCGCATCTCGATCACCCGGGCGCTGCTGGCCACGGTGGCCGCCGGGCTCGGCAGCGCGAAAGGAGCCCTCGGCAGCGCGGCGGCTGAGGGCTGGGCCTTGCTCGCCAGGCTGGACGTGGAGCAACCCGCCGCGGTCCGCGAGATCTGCGCGTATCCCTTCACCCAGGCGTGGGCGGCCCGGTGCCTGCGCCCGCCGAAGGGCGCTGATCACGATCTGGACCGGGCACACCTGGCCGGGCTCGCTGCCGCGGCCACGTTGCGGGCGGGAGTAGTGGCCGAGATAACCCTCCCTGTCCGGGACGGCTCGCTCTACCTGCCGGCCTTTGGCGCGCTCACGGTGGGGACGGCCGCAGGCAGCACATCGGTCCTGCGCCTGCCGCCCGGTGAGCCCGGTTCCCTGCACGGCACGCCAGATTGGCAACTGGTTCGCCGCGTCTCCTCCGCGGGCCTGTCCGTCACCGTCGAGGACATCGACCCATTCCGTGACTGCTATGAGTGGCCTGTCGCGGGGCGGCTGCCCGATGGGAAGTGGCGAGCCTGGCGGCTGGCTCTCACGGCCGCCGCCCAGCAGCTGGCAAGGCAGGTCCCGGCGTACGCGAGCGTTCTGCGTGCGGGCCTGCGATCGGTGGTCCCGCTGCGGCCAGATCCGGCGGGCGACCTGCGGAGCGGGACCGCACGGCAGATCTTCGGCTCCATGGCGGTGACCCTTCCACCCGACGTTGACGCGCTGGCTGAGCTGCTTGTGCACGAGATGCAGCACGTGAAACTGGCCGCGTTGCTCGACCTGTTCGACCTGTTCGACCCCTTGGACGGCAGCCTGCACCGGGTGCCATGGCGTGGCGATCCGCGCCCGGTCGAGGGAGTACTGCACGGCACGTACGCCCATCTGGCCATTGCCGAACTGTGGCGGTCCAGGGCACGGGAGGCACCGGATGGCGAGGCGGGCAAGCGCTTTCAGAAATACCGTTCCTGGGTCACCCGGGGCATGGACGTTCTGTCATCCGCCGGAACACTGACGCCGGACGGCGAGCGCTTCGTCGCCGGAATGCGCGCCACGATCGACGCGTGGGCCGATGGCCAGTGAACCAGCCCATGGCCCCCGGCGCGGCCAGTCCGATCTCGGCCGACTCACCGCCGACCTGCGGGCGCTTGGCGTACGGCCGGGCCAGGACCTGCTTATCCACTGCGCCCTGCGCCAGGTGGGGCGGATCGACGGGGGCGCGGCCACCCTCATCGACGCACTGCGTGCCGCGGCCGGCCCGGCGGCCACGCTGGTGGTCCCGACCCAGACCACATTGAATTCATTCACGTCGAATGCTTTCCTGACCGCGACGGCAGGCTATAGCGCCGAGCAACTGGCGCAGTACCTGGCGGCCATGCCGGGCTTCGATCCCGCGAGCACGCCGTCAACCGGGATGGGCGCGCTGGCCGAGCACGTGCGGACCCGGCAGGGGGCGTGTCGCAGCAGTCATCCGCATACCTCCTTCACCGCGCTGGGGCCACGCGCCGCGGCCTGCGCCTCCATCCACGACCTGGACTGCCACCTCGGGGAGCGTTCCCCGCTGGGCTGGCTATACGCAGCGGACGCGGCGATTCTCCTGCTCGGCGTCGGCTACACCGCCTGCACGGCCTTCCACCTGGCGGAGTACCGGCTGCCTGGCCCACTGCCGCTGCGGCGCTATACCTGCTTCACGGCCGCGGACGGAGCGCGGACGAAGCATGAGTTCACCGATGTCGCTTTCGACGACAGCGATTTCGCCCGGCTTGGCGCAGCGATCGGCCCCGAGCCTTTCGTGCTGCATGGCCAAGTCGGGGCGGCGCTCTCCCTCCTGCTGCCGGTGCGGGCCGCTGTGGATTTCGCGCTCGCCTGGTTCCTGGATCACCGAAGCCGGGTGACCTCATGACAATGGCGCACCAACACTGTCGAAGCGCGCTATCGCCTCGTTACGATGAAGGCGGCACCAGCGTAACGCGGGGTGCGACGCGAGGGGTGGTGCGAGGTGCGACGCGAGGTGCGCCCGGCCAGAGATCCCACAGCGCCGTTGTTCTTCCTGAGCTATGCCCATACCGATGGTCCCGCTCGGAACGGCCCGCATTCATTGGTGAAGAAGTTCTTCGACGACCTGTCCGAGAACGTGGCAGAAATGGCCGGGAGCCCGGCTGGCGCGGATCCGGGATTCATGGACCGGTCCATGCAGAGCGGGACCCGCTGGACTCCCGAGTTGCTGCACGCAGTCGGCACCTGCCAGGTCTTCGTCGCCCTGCTGTCGGCCCGCTACCTGGAGAGCATGTGGTGCGGAATGGAGTGGGACGCGTTCTCGCAACGGCCGGTAAGAGTATACCGCGAGAGTGCCTCCCGGCATGGGACCTGCATTATCCCGGTCCTGTGGGCGCCACCGGTCCGCGACTGGCAGTGGCCCGAGGCTGTCCGGCAAGTGCAGCGGTTCTCGCCGGAAGGGCTGCGGGACACCTATATCACACAATATCGCAAGGACGGAATTTTCGGCCTATGCCAGATGGGCCGGAGAGCCCCCTATCAGGCGGTTGTCTTTCGGCTGGCGCAGCTGGTCGCGGAGATCTACTACACCCATCGGGTCGAACCCCGCCAGTTCGTGCCGGAGCAATTGCGCAACATATTTGAGGGGGAGAGACGGTGACCGATGCTGACCGCACCCACCGAAGCCCACCCGAGGGCCGCAGCTACTTCTTTCTTAGCTACGCGCATTCAGCTCCGCTGGAGGGTGAGGAACCGGGCGATCCCGATCAGTATGTCCGCCGGTTCTTCCACGACCTCGTACGCGCCGTCAAGGCACAGGCGCCGCCGCCGCGCTCCGGCCCGCCCGCGGGTTTCTCCGACCTGGCGATCCCCGTCGGCGCGGATTGGAAGAAGTCTCTCAGCGATGCGCTTGGGGCGGCCGAGGTATTTGTGCCGCTGTACTCCCCGGGCTATTTTGCGAAGTCCCGGCCGGGCCGGGAATGGACATGCTTCCACGAGCGCCTGGTGGAGGCCGGCCTGGAAGATCCGGCGCAGCGGTTCGCACCCGTGCTGTGGACCCCACTGTGGGAGCAGGAGGCTCCGCCGCGGTTTCGTGAGGCATTGGCGGTCGGTGCTTCCGAGCCGGAGTATGCCAGAAGCGGCCTACGGGGACTGCTGAAGATTGCCGCGTACCGCAAGTCCTACCGGGCTGTGGTGCTTCAGGTGGCAGAACGGATCGTCACCCTAGCCGGGGAATCGCGGCTCGAGCCGTCAGCCGTCCCTGACATCGACACGGTGGAAAGCCGTTTCCAGCCCGGTGCCCACCTTGCCGTCTTCCAGGTGAGCGTCGCCGCCCCGACCGCCCGCACCGCGCCAACCGGCAGGGACCCCAGCCGCTACGGCGACAGCAGCACCCAGTGGCGGCCCTTCCCCGGGCAGGAAGCCCCACTGGCCGAATATGCCAAGCAGATCGCGGAGCGGCTCGATTTCCGGGTCGAGCTTATCGGGATCGGCGGTAACGGGGAGCCAGCCTCCGGTGAGCCCGGCATGACCCTGCCCGATCCCTGGCTCATCCCCCGTAAACCAGGGCTTGTCCTGATCGATCCCTGGTTCATCGCCAGCGACGAAGGATTGCGGGCGCTGCGATCCATCGTGCGTGACCTGCCGCGGTGGGTGGTGCCATTGCTGGTCATCAGCCCGCCGACGGACCGCGCGACTGACGAACTGGTGCGGCGGGTGCGGGATATCATGCGCCCGGCCGGGATACTGCCCACCGAGTCATCTCACCCTGCTTCTCGCAGCGTGAATTCACTCGAAGACTTCGTCTCGGCCGTGCCGATGCTGGTCGCCGAAGCCGAGCGGCAGTACCTTCGCCGTACCAGGGTCGGGGTTCCGGTGCCCTTGCGGCCACCAGTGGCACGGCTTCGCCTCGGTGACGCCGCACCGCCGGATACACACACTTCAGCACCGCGCCCGACGGGGGAGGAACCAGATGCCTGACGAGCGAGAGGGCACACCGCCCTGTGATGGCCAGGTCGTCACTTTCTACTCGTTCAAAGGGGGCACCGGGCGGACGATGGCGCTCGCCAATGTGGCGTGGATCCTCGCGGCCAACGGGAAACGGGTGCTCGCCGCCGACTGGGATCTGGAGTCTCCCGGCCTGCACCGGTTCTTC
>DPMS01000551.1 GCA_003541285.1 Actinomycetota bacterium | reverse complement strand
AGGCACGCCCCGGTCAGGCACACTCCCCCGGTCAGGCACGCCCCGGTCAGGCACGCCCCCCCGGTCAGGCACGGCTGCCCGGCCGGTGCCCCGGCCGGTGCCCCGCCCGGCCAGGCGGAACGCCGGCACGGGCTCGGTATCGGCGGCGGGCACCGGGACAGCCCCGTCCACCGCCGGGACCGGAACCCGGCCGTTCCCATCAGTTCTGCCCACCCCGGCGCCCGACCGCGCCCACGGGCGCAGCCGCGGCATCGATACCAGCAGCAGGGTGAGCATGGCGCCGACCGTCACCATGGCCAGCACGAGCAGGGGGGTGCGGACGATCGACAGCCAGACGACGCTGCCGGCGAACAGGGCCGCCCACAGGTACATGATGAGCACGCTGGTCCGGTGCGAGTGGCCGATGGCGAGCATGCGGTGATGCAGGTGCTTCTTGTCCGGCGCGAACGGCGACATGCCCGCCCGGGTCCGGCGGACCACCGCCATGAGCAGGTCCGAGTACGGGATAAGCATGATCGCGGCGGGCAGCAGCAGCGGCAGGAACGCACCGTACCGGTTGACCGTGCCACCGCTGGCGTAGTTGACCAGCGTCCCCGGGTCGAGTGAGGCCAGGCTGGAGATCGGCGCGTAGGCGAGCAGCAGCCCGATGAGCATCGCGCCGGTGTCGCCCATGAAGATCCGCGCCGGATGGAAGTTGTGTGGCAGGAACCCCAGGCAGATCCCGGCCAGGACGGCGGAGGCGAGCGCGGGACCGGTCTGGTCGGGCAGGCCCAGCCGGCGGGTGAGCGTGTAGTAGTAGATGAAGAAGGCCGCGGCCCCGATCCCCACGACCCCGGCCGCCAGCCCGTCCAGGCCGTCGATGAAGTTCACCGCGTTGATGGTGACCACCACGATCAGGATGGTGAGCGCCGTCTGCTCAGATCCGGTCAGCCCCAGCGTCGCGCCACCCGGCCAGGGCAGCCAGAACACCGTGGCACCACTCCAGACCAGGATGATGCCCGCCGCCACCTGGCCGGCCAGCTTGCTGATCGCACTCATCCCCCACCGGTCGTCCACGAAGCCCATGATCACGATCAGCCCGCCGGCCAGCAGGAGGCCCTTGGACATGTTCGTCTGCGCGAACGCGGTGTTCAGGGTGGGCAGCCGGCTCGCCACAACCAGCCCGGCGGCAAGTCCCGCGTACATGGCGAAGCCCCCCAGCAGGGGCGTGGGGACCACGTGCACGTCCCGGTCCCGGGCAGCGTGCTTGGCGCCGATCGCGATCGCGAAGCGCCGCACGAGCGGTGTCAGCAGATAGGTGACCGCGGCGGCCGCCAGCATGGTCAGTACGTACTCACGCATCGGCACGCCTCAGGCGGACAGGTTCTGCGCGCATTGCGACCCACTCTATGGCACCGGGCACCGGCCAGGTGTCAGTGACCACCTCCCCGGCCGGCCTCACTCCGCAGCGTCGCCGTCGTCGACGACGGCCACGGGGATCACCCCCCGGAGGCGCTCGACCGTGATCACCCCCGCGCGCAGCAGCCGGGGCATGGTGCCGGTCAGGTCGACGATCGTGGAGGGAACGTCGCCCGGGCAGGGCCCGCCGTCGAGATAGACGGCGACCGCGTCGCCAAGCTGCTCCTGCGCCTGCCCCGCGGTGGTCGCCGGCGGCGACCCGGTGCGGTTGGCGCTGCTCACCGCCAGCGGGCCGGTCTCCTTGAGCAGTTCGAGCGCCATCTCGTGCAGCGGCATCCGCACCGCGACCGTGCCCTTGGTGTCCCCCAGATCCCAGATCAGGCTGCGGTTGGCCCGCATGACCAGGGTGAGCGCACCCGGCCAGAACTCGTCGATGAGGTCCTTGGCGAAGGCCCCCATGTCCTCGACCAGGGCGGTGGCCGCGCGAACGGTCCCGACCAGCACCGGCGGCGGCATCTGCCGGTCACGGCCCTTGGCTGCGAGCAGCCCGGCGACAGCCGCTGGCGAGAAGGCATCGGCGGCCACCCCGTACACCGTGTCCGTCGGCATTACGGCCAGGTCGCCCTTGCGCAATGCGGCCGCGGCCTCCGCTATGCCCGCCGCGCGCTGCGCCGGGTCCGTGCAGTCATACCGTGCGCTCATGCCAGCCCATCTTTCCACGGACCTGCTAGCGCCGGGCGGTGACGAAACGGTCGCGCCCGGCCAGGTCCTTGTGGTTACGGGTATCCCGCCAGCCCCGTTCCTCCGCGAAGATCCAGTAGACCGCGGCGCCCTGCGGCGCCCCATGCTCCACCGCGACCAGCCCGTCCGGGCGCAGCAGCCGCCCGGCCACCTCCTCGATGACCCTGACCGCGTCCAGCCCGTCCTGGCCACCCCACAATGCCCCGGCCGGATCGTATTCGGCCACTTCGGGCGGGACCGTCGCGCCGACCGGAATGTACGGTGGGTTGCTGATCACCAGGTCCACATCCCCGCCAAACGAGGGCAGGGCGCAGCCGAAGTCGCCCGCATGGAGCGTCACCCGGCCGCTGGTGTGGGGGGCACTGCTGGCACACCGGGCGATGTTCCGCTCCGCCCAGTGCCGGGCCAGCGGGTCCGCCTCCACAGCGTGCACCCGGGCCCGCGGCACCTCCTGCGCGATCGCCAGCGCGATCGCCGCACTGCCGGTGCCCAGGTCCACCACGACCGGGTCGGCCACGTCCATCTCGCGCAGCCTGCTGATCGCCCAGCCGGTCATCACCTCGGTCTCGGGGCGGGGCACGAACACGCCGGGGCCCACCTCAAGCTCCAGGAAACGGAAGTAGGCGAGCCCGGTGATGTGCTGCAGTGGTTCACGCGCCTCCCGGCGGGCGATCTCGTCCCAGAACCTGGGGTCGAAATCCGCGTCGTGCACCTGATGCAGTTCGCCCCGGCCCACCCCGTGCACGTGGGCGGCGATCAGTTCCGCGTCGGTGCGCGGTGAGTCCACGCCGGCCTCGGCCAGCCGGACGGTGGCGACGGCGATCTCATCCAGCAGCAAGGTCATCGCCCGCCCCGGATCTCAGCCGCCATCCTCACCCGCGGCCCGGTCTGACCGGTCGCCCTCCGCCAGCGCCCTGATGACGGCGTCCAGATCGCCGTCGATCACCTGATCGAGGTTGTGGGCCTTGTAGCCGACCCGGTGGTCGGAGATCCGGTTCTCGGGGAAGTTGTAGGTGCG
>DPMS01000299.1 GCA_003541285.1 Actinomycetota bacterium | reverse complement strand
CCGGCCCGGGGTCCGGCCCGGAATCGGCCGGGAACGGGCAGGCGTGGGAGCGGGTGGCGGCGGCCAGCCCGGCCCGGATCTGGGAGATCCGCCGGGTGCTGCGCAGGCGGCTGGTGGTGGACGCGCGGCAGCGGCTGCGCGCGTCCTGGCGGCAGCGTGGCTCATCCGACGCTGAGCTGGGCTGGACCCAGGAGATCCTGGACGAGAACGTGCTGACCATCGGGTTCGCCCGCCGGGTCCCCTCCTACAAGCGGCTGACCCTGATGCTCCATGATCCCGAACGGCTCCGGTCGGTGCTGGTCGACCCGAAGCGCCCGGTGCAGATCGTGATCGCGGGCAAGGCCCACCCGGCGGACGAGGGCGGCAAGCAGCTCATCCAGCAGATGGTCAGGTTCGCCGACGACCCCCGGGTGCGCCACCGCATCGTCTTCCTCCCCGACTACGACATGGGACTGGCGGGGGCACTGGTCCAGGGCTGCGACGTCTGGCTGAACAATCCGCTGCGGCCGCTGGAGGCCTGTGGCACCTCCGGTATGAAGTCGGCCCTGAACGGGGGCCTCAACCTGTCCATCAGGGACGGCTGGTGGGATGAGTGGTGCGACGGTGAGAACGGCTGGGCCGTCCCGTCGGCGGACGGTGTGGAGGACGCCGGCCGCCGGGACGAACTGGAGTCAGCCGCCCTCTACGACCTGGTCCAGAACGTGGTGGCGCCGTTGTTCTACGACGGGGGTGAGGCGGGGCTGCCCGGCCGGTGGCTGGAGATGGTCGCGCACACCTTCCGCTCGCTGGGACCACGGGTCCAGGCGTCACGCATGGTCCGCGACTACGTGAACGACCTGTACCTGCCGGCCGCGCGGGCGTCCCGGCTGCTGGCCGGTGGCGGGGTCGCCGGGGAGGAGGGCAGGCCGTCCTACGACGCCGCGCGGGAACTGGCCGCCTGGAAGCGCCGGGTGAGCATGGCCTGGGGCGGGATTGGCGTCGAGCACGTGGAGGCGGAGGACGGGCTCCGCGGGCCGGGCGACATACTGATGGTCCGCGCGAGCGTTTCGCTGGGTGAGCTTTCGCCCAGCGATGTGGCCGTCGAGGTCGTCTGCGGCCGGGTGGGTGAGGATGATGAGATCATCGACCCGGTGGCGACCGCCATGACACTCGATTCGGCTGCCGGCGAGGCGGGCATCGCCCGCTATGTGGGCCACGCCGATCTCGGCCGTCCCGGGCCGTTCGGCTATACCGTGCGGGTCGTGCCCCGTCATCCGCTGCTGGCCACATCGGCGGAGATGGGCCTGCTGACCTTGCCCGAGGCGCCCGCCGGGATGACCAACGGTGACCTGCGCTGAGCCGCGCGCAGTCCGGCGCGTAGTGGCGGCGCGCGCCGGCCGAGCTGCCGCTGCACAAGGCCTTTGCACTGAACTGCTGCACGTGGCCACTGCACTGAGCACCTGCACACGGCACAACCCCTGGTCAGCGCAGCCGCAGGTCGCTACCGGCCGGTATCTGTCACGGTGAGTATTCGCGTGATCGCGAAATGATCCGGCTTGCTACTGCACGGAAGTAAACCGTCGCAGGGAGTAGGGCGTCTAACATTACACATTCCGGTATTTCGGTAGGGAAACACAGGTTGCCCTGCCCAGATCCAGCCCTTGGGGGGGCCAGTGACATCGCTCATGCCACACACGCCGGTTGCGCGACCCACCGATGCGCCGTATTCAGTCGGCGATCCCCACTCAGGTAGGCGAAAGGACACTGCGATGATGAGATCGGACATTCACCCCGAAAACCGCCTCCTGACCCCGGCGGAGGTGGCCGCCCTCTTCAGGGTCGACCCGAAGACGGTCACCCGCTGGGCACAGCAGGGCAAGCTTCACTCGATCCGGACCCTGGGCGGNNGGCCATGACCGAGCCCGGCGACAGCCTCTCCCTGGACATGGTCACCGCCGCCCTGCGCGCTGACAGCGCCGATGCGGCCATCTACGCCCGGGTGCTGACGGAATCGCTGGGGGACGCCCTTCCGCCCGGCTACGTCACGATCGACCGGGTCAGGACCGTGTCCGACCGGGTGCATGGGCGCCCCGGGGAGATAGCGAAGATCACCGTCCGGCTCGGCGAGCGGGTCCTGTCACTTGGGGTGCAGTCCGGCCGCGAGCCCTCCGCGGAGGTCTGCCGGGAAGTGCGGGGCGTCGTGCTGTCGCGGCAGCCGGTCGGCATCCAGGAGTGGGCAGCCGAACTCGCCCGGGCCCTCGTTTCCCATGCCGAGCAGAACGCACAGGCTGCCCAGGCACTGCGTAGGCTAGTCGCGGGGCCATAGGCGTGGCTCGCGGATCCAGGCAGGCCAGAGGGACCAGGCGGGCCAGGTGGGCGGGAGATCCGCGGGACACTCCGGAGAGGGGCTGGCTGGTCCCGTTGGTGACGACTCATCCGGCCGTGGGGGGAAAGCCGTGTGCCGCTGGAGTGAGCCTAGGCTGGTGGGACTGCCATGACTGCGGACCAGATGCCGGACAGACTCGGGCCCTACCGTCTGCTCGAACGGATCGGTGAGGGCGGTATGGGTGTTGTCTTCCTGGCCGCGGACGCAGCCGAGCGCAAGGTCGCACTCAAGGTCCTGCGCTCTAGTGTGGCCGGCGAGCCCACGGCCCGGCGGCGGCTGGCGCGCGAGGTTGAGACCATGCGCCGGGTGCGCAGCCCCTATGTCGCCGAGGTGATCGGTGCCGACCTGGCAGGTGACATGCCCTACATCGTCACCCGCTACGTTCCCGGCCGGACCCTGGAACAGGTGGTGACCGAGGGTGGCCCGCTTCCGGGGCCCGACCTGCTCCGGCTGGCGTGCGGACTCGCGGACGCACTCGCCGCGGTCCATGCCGCCGGGGTGGTCCACCGCGACCTCAAGCCGGGCAACGTGATGCTGCTCAACGGGCTGCCGGTGGTCATCGACTTCGGTATCGCGCAAGGGCCGGACGCCACCAGGCTGACCATGACCGGGATGTTCATGGGCACTCCCGGATACCTCGCACCGGAGGTGATCGAGGGCAGCCCGAGCAGCGAGGCTTCCGACGTCCACGCCTGGGGTGCGACGGTCGCGTTCGCCGCCACCGGGCACCCGCCGTTCGGGACCGGTGCCTACGAGGCCGTCTTCTACCGGATCGTGAATGGGCGGCCGAGCCTGGACGCCGTCCCCGCGCCGCTGCAGCCGCTGCTGGCCGCGGCGCTGGCCCGCGACCCGGCACGCCGTCCGCTGGCGGTCCAGCTCAGCGCCCGGGCCGCGATGCTCGACCCCGGCACTCTCGTTCCGGGAAATATTCTTGGCCTTGGGGAGGGGATGGCGGCCCCGGCGACCTTGGTGGAAGCGGCCTATGGCATCCTCGCGCCGCCCGGTGACGGCCTGGGCCTGGCGGGCGCGCCGCCGGCCGGCCTGCCCGGCATCCATGGTCCCGGCGTGGCCGGCCTGGGTGCGGCCGCGGGGCTGGTGCCGCCGGGCACGCGGCCCTTGGCCACCGGCAAGCCCCCACCCGCCGATTTCGCCGACGTGCTGCCA
>DPMS01000815.1 GCA_003541285.1 Actinomycetota bacterium | reverse complement strand
GCCCAGGTACTGCCGCTTGACGCCGGCGGTGCGCCCGCCCTGCTTGACCTGCCCGGTTTCATCGATCGCGCCGACAGCGAGCCCGCGCCGCCGGCCGGTCTTGCGGGCAGCCTCCTCCAGCCCGGCCACCGCGAACCGCCGCACCACCCCCATCGCCGCGAAAGGATCCCACACCGCCCGGCCCAGCAGCCGCTGCGTCCGCTGCGGCCCCCGGTCCCCGGCCTGCTGCGCGATCGTCCACCCGTTCCGCCTGGGCAGGTCACTGGCCACGGCACCGATGTACTTGCCCGCCTGCCGCCACGGCTCCACCCGGGCGAAGCACAGCCGCAGCAGCCCCAGCAGCTCACCACGCTTCCGTGCCGCCAAGGCGGCCCCTATCCTGGCAGCCGCAGCCGCCTTCGGTTTTGCTGTCGTCACACACGCATAATCGACGGGCGGCTGCGCCCCGTCGAACCGGCAGCCTCACCCTGCTTCGCCGCAGGTCACGACCCGAATGGAGACTGCCGTACCAGGCTTACGCCAGAGTGCCTGTTGTTCAGACCCGGCCTGAGCTGCAGGGCACACACCTACCGCACAGGCTGCGCACAATGCCGCAACGAACTACGCGGGCACTGTGCGCCCCTAGTTGCCGCCGTCGGCTCGCCTGCCTGCGAAGACCACCTTCGGTGGTCTGCCTCCGCGGCAAAAGCGTGAAGGCGGGCGTAACGGCGGGGAAGGAGGCGGTATGGAACTGCCGAGGGGTGCGGGGGTGCGCGGTGCTGTCAGCGGTCTACGACGTATACGCCGCGGCCGGGCACGGTGACGACGAGTCCTTCGGATCTGAGGACCCCGAGGGCTTTTTCGGCGGTGCCTTTGGCGACCCCGTACTGCTGGGTGAGGGTCTTGATCGAGGGCATGGGCTGGCGGGGTGCGATCTGGCCGGAGGTGATCATCTCGCGCAGGATGCGGGCAAGCTGCAGGTAGGCAGGCTCGCCGGTGAGATGATCAATGGTCACCCGGCCAGCGTAGGTATCACCTGGCAGACATGTAGCTCAGGGGTTCCCTAGGCACCTTGGGTACCCTGGGATAGTATCGCGCTATGGACCGTCACGACGAGCATCACGCCAGCCAGCGGGAGCTTGCGGCGCTGCAGCAGGACTTCCCCGGCTTCCGGATCTGGCAGGAGGCTGCCGGGCAGCGGATGCGGTTAGTCGCCGTCCGCCGCGAGCACGGGACCAGCCCGCACACCGTGGTCACCGCCGACCTGGCCGAACTGCGCTCCTTGCTGGCCGGCAACCGCCAGGCCCACACGTGACCAGCAGCCAGCCCCCCGCCGGCGAGGACGAGTACCCCCAGGCCATCGCCGATGACTACCCGGGATGGGGCATCAAGTACGACGACGGGCGCTGGGCCGCCTGGTGCCCAGCGGTCACCGTCCACGCCACCACCGCCACAGCCCTGCGGGCGGCCATCGAGAAGGCCATCACCGGCGACGCCCAAGGGTGAACCAGCCAGGCCGGGGGCGGGCGGCCCAGCCACCGCCGGCGTCATCGCCGACGTCATCACCGGCCCGACACCGCTGGCTGGCCCATGGCTGCACGCGGCGATCTCGCCCACCGCCGGGGCAGGTGAGCCCGGTGACCCTGCCGTCCCTTTCCCGCGCCTGCGGCCATCGTCTCGTCGGCACCGCGCCTGTCAAGGGCGTCCGGTCGCTGCGCGCCCTCCCGTCGCTGCGCGATGGCCTGCGGCCACCCTGGACAGCCCACGCCACCTCACAAGGATCCGCGCCTATGCGGGAAAGAAACCACCATGCACGGGGCCACCACCCGCCCGGATATCACCCCACGACCGCGCCCACAAGAAAGTCCATCACATGCACAGAAACGAACACTCAACACCTCGTCGGCCTGCATCACCGCAGGCCAGACGTCTAATCGTCGAGAAGAAAAGCGATTGGTGCATACGCTAAAAGGCCGCAGGAAATAGGCTAAGAATGCGACAGAAATTTGCTGAAAACCATTCATGACTACCCGATCTGCAGCTATAATTCAGATGGCAGTAAAACCCCCGGCGGGCTGAAAGTACGGTGGAAGATCCGGGTGGCCAGCGGCCCGGAAGCCGCTCTGTGGGACGCCCGCCAGGCCAAGGCGATCAAGGAGTTACTGCAATGGGCGCAGCACCGCAGCACCAGCCAATGACCGCCCCGGCCGGCCCGGTGGAGCCGGTTCCGGTGGCGTTCCTGGGCCGCACCTCCACCCTGGTCTTACAGGACCCCGCCGCCTCCCTGGCCCGCCAGTACCGGGTCGTCAAGGACAAGCTGCCGGCCGGGTGGTTCATCGCCGCCCACTACTGGGACATCCAGTCCGGCGGCATGGACCTGGACGCACGCGGGCACGGCCACGCCCAGGACCACGCCGGCGTCGATCTGCCCCGGGACGGCGGCATGGCCGACCTGCTCACCGAAGCCGCCAGCCCCAGCCCCCGGTTCGCCGCCGTGATCTGCGAGGACATCGAGCGCTCCGCCCGGGACACGTTCAACGCGCTCAAGCTGGAAAAGCGGCTCGCCGCTGCTGGGGTGCCGTTGTTCGCCACTGACGAGCCGATCGACATCGCCGGGATGAACGCCACCACCGTCCTCGTCCGCCGCGTCAAGCAAGGCGTGGCCGAGTGGTTCCGGCTCCAGATCAAGGAGAAGTCCTGGAAGGGCCTGCGCGAGCATGCCCTGGCCGGGTGGAACATCGGCACCGCACCCTACGGCTATGTGGCGGAGAAGGTGGTGCACCCGGTGGCGTTCAAAGCTGCCCAGGGCCGCACCAAGACCCGCCTCATCCTGGATCCCGGCCGCGCCCCGGTGGTGGAGACCATCTACCAGTGGCGGACCGTGCGCAAGCTGGGCATCACCACCATTACCAGCCGGCTCAACGCCGATCTGCGCCGGTTCCCGCCGCCGGACCCGGCCGCCGGGTGGACCGTCTCCGGTGTGTCCTCGATCCTGTCCAACCCCAAGTACACCGGGCACATGGTGTTCGGCCGCCGCCGCACAGTCGACGGCAAGATCCGCCAGGTCCCCCGCGACCAGTGGATCTGGTCACCCCAGCCCGCCCACCCCGCGATCATCACCCGGCAGACGTGGGAGACCGCGCAGGAGATCGGCGCGGAGCACGGCACCGCCCGCGACGGCACCGAACCCTCCGCTCACCCGCTCACCCGGCGGACCTACATCCTGCGCTCCCGGGTATGGTGCCGGATCTGCCGCCGCCGCATGTGCGGAGTCGTCCGCACCTCATCCCGGTACTACACCGGCGAACCTGACGTGACCTACGTCTACTACAAATGCGCCCACAACCCCGCCAACCCGCGCCACTTCGCTGCCGCCCCCGACCACCCC
>DPMS01000817.1 GCA_003541285.1 Actinomycetota bacterium | reverse complement strand
CGATGGTGTTCTGCACCAGCGAACGGGGGCCGAGCACCGCCACCGGGCCGACCACGGCGGCGACCACGCCCAGCGCGGTCGCGGTCATGCTCACCGCGGCCCGGCGGCCGCCGGAGGCCGCGACCATGACCGCCACGATCAGCAGGGCCGGCCAGGCGGTCGCCTTCATGGCCGCGGCGGCGCCCAGGGCGAGACCCGCCAGCACCGGCTGCGGACGCCGCCACAGCAGCGCCAGCCCAAGGCACTGGCAGCCGAGCACCGGGACGTCGGTGCCGCCGACGGTCAGCGAGAAAGCGACCACCGGCGACGCGGTCACCAACGCGGTCCAGCGCACCACATCCTGCGCGCCGCCCACCGCGAGCGCTGCCCCGAACGCGAGGACGAACGCCACGGCGAACCAGATCCGCGGGTCAGTGACCGACGAGAAGCCAAGCAGCACCCGGGGGATCCCGAATGCGGTCATACCTGGCAGGTAGGGATCGAAGACGTTCGGGCTGTGCGCGGTGGCAAGGGCCGCTGGCCCCGAGTACGGGGTGCCGCGGTGGATCAGCATCGCCGCCGACTGGTTGATCACCTGCACCTCTGGCTGCTGCAGGCGATTGGCGGCCATCAGCCACATCGGCGCCACCAGCGCTCCCGCCAGGCTGATCAGCAGCGCCAGGTCCACCCCGCGGGACTTCCAGACCAGCACGGCCATCGCGGCGAGCAGGTAGGAGCAGCCAGCGAACACCCCCCACAGCCGGTGTGCCTGGTGGGTGGTGACCAGGGCCATGGTGATGGCGAAAACGGCACACGCGGCGTAGGCGACGGTCATCCCGGGACGCGGGATGGAGGCGGGCGACGGCCAGGCGCACCGGCGTGGTGCCGGATCTCCCGGCGGTGCCTGCCTCAGCGTGAGCATCGACATGCACCCTCCACTGAGGGTGATCTTAACCTCTGGCTTTCCCCCGGCCCGGGGCTGCCCCACCGGGTGGTCCCCATGGGTGTCCGGGTGGCTGTGGTGACTCTGGCGGCTCTGGCGGCCCGGTCAGCAGCCGGGCACTCCTGGTCCTTTCCCCACCAGCGCTCAGATAATCGGCGGCCGGCCCGCCCGTGTCATCCGCCATGCGGTGCGCGCCGACATCGGCCGGCGCCAGCCAGGATCCATCCGCCAGCCCTCCGCGAACCCGGACAGCCAGGCGCGCAACGCGGCCAGCGAGCGCTCCCGCACCACGGTCAGCGTGAACCAGTCCAGCAGGTAAACGGCAGCCAGCGGCCAGGGCAGGTTCCGCCGGGCCAGCAGCACCCGGTTCCGCCCGTCAAGGCGGTAGAACGTGGCGTGCCGGGCGTTCGGGAGCGCGTGATGGCACATCTGCGCCGCCGCGTCATATTCCAGCCGGTAGCCAAGGCCCAGCAGCCGCCAGGACAGATCGGTCTCCTCATGCGCGTAGAAGAAAGCCTCCGGCAGCCCGCCGGCCTCCAGGTACGCGGCGCGGCGGATGGCACAGGCGCCGCCGGCGAAGGTGGTCACCGGCGAGGAGCGCTCCGGGTCACCGGCCCGCAGCCGCGGCACGTGCCAGCGCGCCCCCGGCCCCCCTTCCGGGTCGGCAACCCGGAAGGACATCACTGCCAGCGCGGGATCCGCAGCAAAACGCCTGGCGACATACGACCCAAGCTGCCGATCCGGGAACCAGCCGTCGTCGTCGAGGAACACCACCACATCCCCGGCGCAGGCCTGCACCCCGACGTTGCGCCCCCCTGCCACGCCGAGGTTCTCCGGCAGGGCGATCACCTTCACCCCGGGCGGCGCCGGCAGGATGTCGGCGCCGTTGCCGACCACCACCACCTCCAGGTCAGCATCCTCCTGCGCCAGCGCGCTGGCCATGGCCCGCTCCAGTTCGGCTGGCCGGTCCCCCATGGTGAGGATCACGCATGAGAGCTTCACCGCAGCCGCCGGGACGCGACGATCGCGACCAGGTGCGCGACCACCATGAGTGCGGCGATGATCAGGCACGCCACCACCAGCACCCGGGTAGCGGTCAGCCCGCCCGCGATCGTGTCGATCACGGCGGCGATCAGGATCAGGATGGAGAGCTCGACGGCCTGGACGGCCCGGTGGACGCGCAGCGCGGAGGCGAGGCGGCGGGCCAGCGCGAGGCCGGTGCCACGCGGCGCGAGCGCCTCGTCTTGATGGGTGCTGGCCAGGCCGGACTTCGCCCGCGCCGCGATCACGGTGTCGGTCTCGGCCTTGACCAGCATCGCGAGCAGGGCCGCCGCCAGGCCCGCGGTCACGTACGCGCCGGAGACGGTGAGGTGCCCCTGGGCCCGGAAACCGAGCCCGGCCAGCAGCGCGGCCTCGCCGAAGTAGTGGCCCATCAGGTCCAGGTAGATCCCGGTCGCCGAGAACTTGCCGCTCCACCGGGCCAGCTCGCCGTCGGAGCAGTCCAGCAGCAGGTAGGCCTGGATCAGCACCGCCGCGACGATGGCCGGCCAGAGCCCGCCGAACGCCACCACCACCCCGGCGGCCACCCCGCACACGATGAAGCCGACCGTGACCATGTTCGGTGACCAGCCCAGGCGGGCGAAGACCCAGGTCGCCCGCGGCGACACCCGGCGCATGTAAAGACGGCCGGCCCAGTGCTCATCGTTGAGCCGCTCAATGACTGCCGGGGGCTGGCCGCTGGCCTTGAGCTCAGCCAGTGACGGACCGGACATACTCCTCCACTCGCGCCCCCGCCTCTGCCTCGGTCAGCCCGAGGCGTTCCAGGATCGTGTAGCGGCCGGGGCGGGTGCCGGGGGCGCACACCACCGCCTTGGTGAACTCTGCCGCCGACAGGCCCATGTCCGTGGGAGAACGCGGGAGATTGTGCCGCGCGAGGCAGTCCGACACAAGTTCAGCCTGGCTGGTGTCCTCCCGCAGAAAGGTGCAGAAGAGCGCTCCCAGCCCGACGAGTTCGCCATGGATGCCCAGACCGGGGTAGAGCTGGTCGATCGCATACGCGATCTCGTGATCCCCGCCGCTGGCGGGCCGGCTGGAACCGGCAACGGTCATGGCGATCCCGGACAGGATGAGCGCCTCCGCCAGCACAGTGAGGAAGCCGTCGGAGTCGGTGCCGCCCGGCTGGTGCAGCACCGCCTGGGCCGCGCTGCGAGCCAGGGTGACCGCGAGCCCGTCGATCGGTTCCCCCGTATCCTCGGCGGCAAGTTCCCAGTCCGCGACGGCGGCGAGGTTGTTGATCACATCACCGATCCCTGCCCGGACCATCCGTTGCGGTGCCTGGCGGACGCTGTCCAGGTCCACCACCACTGCCACTGGTGGCGCCACCCCGTAGGAACCCTTGCCTGACTCATGCTCCAGGGAGGAGGTGGGAGAGGCGATACCGTCATGAGCGAGATTCGTCGCGACGGAGACCATGGGGATGCCGGCCATGTTCGCGGCGAACTTCATCACGTCGATGGTCCTGCCGCCGCCGATGGCCGCCACCGCCTCATAGGCTCCGGCCCGCAGGCGCTTGCCGAGGCGGACGGCGGTGTCCACGGTGCCGTCCGCTACCCGGAAGAGTTCCGCCTCCCCGATCTCCAGCCGGGCCGCCACCTCGTCGCCGTGCACGCCGGGCCCGACCGCGACCGCTACCCGTCCCTCGGTCGCGATCCGGCGATCGGCGAGGAGCGGGCCCAGGTCGGCGATGGCCCCCCGCCGGACGTCGACGACGAGCGGTGCGGGCAGCAGACGTGCAAGCAGCGGCATGGGGCCTCCTCCCTCAATGGCGGACGGCTGACGAGGTGACCTGCAGCGGTCATCCGGGAACTCCAGCACCCAGCGGTTCCGGACGGCCCAAGGCTGCCGCGGGCTCGCCCTCGCGCGGCGCAGCCGCGCGTACCCGCGAGATTAGCAGTGCGCCGCTATCTGCCGTGCCCGGCGGAGGTCGTCGTGGTTGTCCACCTCGACCCAGTCGACCACCCCGATCGGGGCGGCGGCGATCTCCCCGCCGCGGTCGGCGAGTTCCTGGTAGCCGTCCTCGTAGTACAGGCCGGGGTCACGCCGCCAGGTGGCCTCCAGCGCGTCGGCGAGCGGGCCGGCCGCGTCCGCCTCGATGAGGGTGGCCCCGATGTACTCGCCGTGTGCGAGGGCGGGATCCATCTGCTTGGTGATCCTGGCCAGCAGCCCGCGCTCGTCGAGGATGACCTTCATCTCCTCCTCGGCGAGCGCCTTGACGTTGTCGATCGCGAGGATCACACCGGCCGCGCCGCGGGAGGACAGCAGTGTCTTCTCCACGCTCACCGGGTGAACTGTGTCACCGTTGACCATCAGGACGCCGTGGCGCAGGTACTCGCGTGCCAGCCACAGCGAGTATGCGTTGTTCCAGTCCCGGGCGCGGTCGTTGTGCACGAGTGTCAGCGTCACCCCGTGCGCCTGCTCCAGGTCGGGGGCCCGGTCCGCGATCACATCTGACGCGTGCCCGACCACCACCACGATGTCGGACAGGCCAGCGACCGCGAGGTTGCGCAGGGCGATGTCGAGGATCGTGGTCTCCCCGGCCACCGGCAGCAGGGCCTTGGGCAGCGCGTCGGTGTCAGGGCGAAGCCGCCGCCCGGCGCCGGCCGCCAGCACCATCCCGATCATCAGCGTTCCTCCTCGCTGACCGTCAGCCGGTTCCAGCGGCCAGAACTGCACAAGAGCCACCCAAGATACGCGGTCAGCGCCAGGTAAGCGAACATGACCAGGTGACCGGCACGCCACGCGAGTGGCC
>DPMS01000194.1 GCA_003541285.1 Actinomycetota bacterium | reverse complement strand
GCGATACCGCCCGAGCGGACATCTTCGTGGACGACCAGGAGCTTGTTTGTTTTCCGCACAGAATCGATGATTCCCTGCCGGTCGAGCGGCATCAGGGTGCGCAGATCGAGCACTTCGGCCTCGATGCCTTCCTTGGCCAGTTCCTCGGCGGCGTCGAGCGAATGGAGCGTCATCGCGCCGTAGGTCGCGATCGTCAGGTCGCGGCCGGGGCGGCGGACGGCGAGTTTGCCGATCGGCACGGTGTAATCCTCGGCGGGCAGTTTGTCCTTCACGCGCCGATAGAGGAATTTGTGCTCGAGGCAGAGCACCGGATTATTGTCGCGAATCGCGCTTTTCAGCAGGCCCTTGGCGTCGTAGGCGGTCGAGGGATAAACGACCTTCAGGCCGGGCGTGTGCACGAACCACATCTCCGGATTCTGCGAATGGAAGGGTCCGCCGTGCACGCCGCCGCCGCACGGCCCGCGCACGACCATCGGCACCGGCCCGCCCCAGCGGTAGTGGCTCTTGGCGACGAAATTCACCATTTGATTGAAGCAGCAGGCGATGAAATCGATGAACTGCATCTCGGCCACCGGGCGCAGGCCCTGGTAGCTCATGCCGACCGCGGCGCCGATGACGGCGGTTTCGCTGATCGGGGTGTCGATCACGCGCTCCCAGCCGTATTTGGCGAGCAGGCCTTCGGTGACCTTGAACGCGCCGCCGTAAACGCCGATATCCTCACCGATGAGGACGACGGAGGGATCGCGCTGCATCTCCTCGTCGAGTGCTTCGCGAATGGCTTCGACCATCGTGACCGGGGCCATGTTCAGCGTCTCCCTTTCGGCCGTGCCGCGGCGCCGGCCGAGCGCTTCGAGGCGCCGGAGCCGGCGGGTGCGGATTTGGCAGGTGGTGATGCGGGCGAGGCGGCGCGGGCGCCGTCGTCGCGTGAGCCAGTGGCAGCCGAAGACGTTTCACGCGTGCCGTTCAAGCCGCCGAAATCGGGCACGGTCCAGACGGCCTCGACGCTGGACCTGGGCGGCTGGACCTCCTCGACCGGGCGCTCCCAGTGCGCCTCGATCGTGTGGCAGCCCTCGCAGTAGACGCCGCGCTCGGCCTCTTCGGGTTTGGGAAGAGGAGAGCTTTCGGCGACCTCGAGGTCTTCCTTCAGCTCGCGTTCGATGCGAGCGTCGATTTCGGCCTTGGCCTTCTTGTCCCACACCTTGTGCTCGGTGAGCCACGCCTCGTAACGATTGAGGGGGTCGCGCGCCTTCCAGTATTCGAACATTTCCGGCGGAACGTATGCCGCGGCATCGTGCTGCGCGTGGCCTCGCATGCGCATGGTCTTCGATTCGACGAGCACCGGGCCTTCGCCCGCGCGGGCGCGCTCGACGGCCTCTTTCGTGGTCTGGTAGACGGCGACCACGTCGTTGCCGTCGACGACGTAGCTCGGAATCCCGTAGGCGCGTGCGCGGTCGGCCAGATTCTTCAAGGGAACCTGGCGGGCCACCGGCGTCGAATAGGCCCACTGGTTATTCTCGACCACGCAGACGAACGGCGCATGCTGCGCGGCGGCTAGGTTCATGCCTTCGTGGAAGGCGCCGGTGGACGTGCCGCCGTCACCGATCCACGTCATCGTCACGAGTTTCTGGCCGAGGTAGCGGCCGCCCATCGCGACGCCGGTCATCACCGGGATCAGATCGCCCAGCATGGAGATGGGCGAGACGACGTGGCGGCCTTTCAGGTCGCCGAAGTGGCTGGTGCCGTCCTTGCCGCCGGTGGGCGCGCCGGAGCGGGCCATGTATTGCATCAGAATGTCGCGCGGACGGAAGCCCTTGACGAGCAGGCCGCCCACGTTGCGGATCATCGGCGCGATCCAGTCCTTCGGTTCGAGCGCGTAAGCGGTGCCGACCGCGCTGGCTTCCTGGCCGATGCTCGAATAGAGCCCGCCGACCACCTTGTTCTGGCGGAACAGGCGGACTAGCTGCTCGTCGAGTTCGCGCGTCAGCTTCATGAAGTAGTAGAGGTCGAGAAGCTGTTCCCGGCCGAGCGGATATTTCATTTCCGGCAATGCCATTGTCGTTCCCTGCCTCCCGCGTTCAGCTTCCGGCGCCCATGGGCGCCGGGGCCGCTCGTTCCAGCTGTTCTTCCAGCGTATCGAGCGTCGCCGGCTCCATTTGGAACCCGAAGACTTCGGCGAAGCGTGCCACCAGTTTCGGCCGGAATTCGGCCGGGTCGATGGGCCGGGCGAGCAGGCGCTCGAGCGAGGTGACGCCCTTGTCGCTGATGCCGCACGGCACAATCAGATCGAAATAGCGGAGATCGGTCGAAACGTTGTATGCAAATCCGTGAGAGCTGACCCAGCGGCTGAAATGCACGCCAATCGCCGCCAGCTTTTCCGGCCCGCGGCCGGGCGGATCCACCCAGACGCCGGTAAGGCCGGGCTCGCGCCGCGCGGTGACGCCGAAATCGGCCGACGCGCGGATCAGAATTTCCTCGAGCTGACGAACGTACCAGACGACGTCGCGGCGGATTTCGGCCAGATGCAGGATCGGATAGCCGACCTGCTGGCCGGGGCCGTGATAGGTGAGGTCGCCGCCGCGGTCGGTGGGATGGAACTCGACGCCCATCTGCTGGAGCAGGTGATCGGAAGCGCGCAGGTGCTCGCGCCGGCCGTTGCGGCCGAGTGTGAGCACGTGCGGATGCTCGCACAGCAGCAGAACGTCGGCGATGGCGCCCGCCTTGCGCGCCGCCACCAGCCGCCGCTGCAGCTCAAACGCCCTCCCGTAGGCGATGACGTCGAGATCGACCACCAGACACGGTTTCATGAGCATCCGTGGGCCGGCTCAGAAATTGATGGCCAGGCCGCGTACCGAATTGAACGCATCGCCCATCGCTTCCCAGACGGTCGGATGGGCGTGAATGGTGTACATCATGTCGTCGACCGTTGCTTCGAGGCCGATGGCGGCCACGGGCTCGGCGATGATTTCCGTGGCGAACGGGCCGATGGCGTGGACGCCGAGCACCTGGCCGTATTTCTCCTCGGAGACGACCTTGATGAAGCCTTCGTGATGGCCGAGGATCGAAGCCTTGCTGTTGGCAGAGAAGGGGAACTTGCCGGTCTTGACGGTGAAGCCGGCGTCCTTGGCCTGCTGCTCGGTCATGCCGATCGAGCCGATCTGCGGCTCGCAGTAGGTGCAGTTGGGCACGCGACGCTTGTCGAAAGCGGGCACGTCCTTGCCGGCCATTTTCCCGACGGCGATGATGCCTTCCATCGACGCGGCGTGGGCCAGTTGCGGCATGCCGGCGACGATATCGCCGATGGCGTAGAGGTTGGGCTCGTCGGTTTCCATGTACGGGCCGGCGTGAACGAAGCCGCGCTCGAGGCGCGCGCGCGTTTTTTCGATGCCGACATTTTCGGTCTTGGGCCGGCGGCCGACGGCGATGAGGACGCAATCGGCGGCGATTTTCTGGGCCGCGCCGGTCTTGTCCTTGTAGTCGACGGTGACGCCGTTCGCGTCTTTCTTCACCGATTCGACCGTCGCCTGCGTCTGAATCTTGATGCCGCGCTTGCGGAAAGCCTTTTCGAGCTCGGCGGAAACCTCGGCGTCCTCGAGCGGAACCGCGCGGGGCAGCGCTTCGAGAATGGTGACCTCGGAGCCGAAGGAGCGGTAGATCGACGCGAATTCAACGCCGACCGCACCGGCGCCGACGACCGTGTTCTCGCCGATGGTGATTCCCGCCAGGACGATGACACCGCCACCCAGCCAGGCATTGTCCGCGATGGTGATGGGCTTGCCCGCCTCCCACTTGGCGCGCCGCGGCTCCGCCGCCACCGGATGCGTGGCCGTCAGCAACTGCACGTTGGGGCCGATCTGGACGTCGTCGCCAATCGTGATGGTGGCGACGTCCAGGGCCACGAGGCCGAAGTTAATGAACGTCCGCACGCCCACCCGCAGCTGCCAGCCGTAGTCGCAGTAGAGCGGCGGGCGGATCACCGTACCCTCGCCGCATGCCCCGAGCAGCTCCGCCAGGATGCGGCACCGCTGCGCCGGGGCGTCGGCAGGACTGCGATTGAACTCTTCCATGAGCCGCATGGCGCGGCGGTTGTCCTGGCTGAGCTGCGGGTCATCGGCGAGATAGAAGTCGCCGGCGAGCATCCGCTCGCGCTGGCTCCGCCGGTCGCCGGCATCGGCAGTCATGGCAGCCAACTGGTACCGCGCACCGCTGTGGCGGCCGCCGCCGTCCCACCGGGTGTCATGGGCCGGCCGGGCTGCCACCGTAGGAACTGGTCAGCGCGTATCGCACACACGCGGGGCAGTCCCGCCCGCCTTCCCCGGCCCGGGCAGGTTCGGGGAGCACCGGCGGGGCCAGCGGCACCACCCGCAGCCCGGCCTGCTCGAAGGGAAAGACATCCCAGCCGGTCATCCGCGACAGGGGAAGGCGGCCCTCGGCGTCCGCCGTACCCATCGCGTGCGCGTAGAACTCGTCCGGGCTCGCAGGCACCAGCCCAGGATAAGCAGCACGGCCCGGCTCCGTCCTGGCCGGGATGGCGGAGCCGGTGTGGCCCGCAGGCGCCAGCGACGACGCGTGGCGGAAAATGAGTGGCCTCCGCCTCCGGGGTCTGCTTTGGTGACCAGCGTTACCGGGTTCGAGGATCCAGCGTTCTACGGCGACCGCTGGGCCGACGTCTACGACGAGCAGCACGGCGCGCTTGACCCAGCGGCGGCCGTGGAGTTCCTCGCCGGGCTGGCCGGGGACGGGCCGGTGCTGGAACTGGGTCGTTCGCCCGGGCGGCGGTCTATGCGGGCCAGCAGTCGACCCTGACCATTTCGGCCCCGGTACTGCAGCCAGCCGCTACCGCAAGCCTCACCATTACCGCAGCCGGCCCTCCGCTGCCCACAGCACCCCGCTGACGCTCACCGCGCGGGAGTCTCCGGCATCGGGGGCTGGCACCAGCACGGCCCCAGCAGTGCCGAACACAACTTCGCCCAGACCCCCACCGATGGCGCGTTCACGATCTCGCCCGGCTTCTGGAAATCGGGTGTCCCCTACGGCACCGGCACATTCCTGGCCCGCGACCTCACCCGCTGGCAGGCCGATATCGCCCACATGAACGCCTCCGGCGCGAAATGTCAGCTCATCACCAGCTACAACGGCTGGGATGAGGGCACCGTCATCGAAAGCTCCACCGGCTGCCGCAGCCCCGCGCCCGCCGGCGCACTCTGCGGCTGGAGCAGCGGCAACACCGTTCCAGCTACCTCACCGCCCTGCACAACGCTCCCCCACCCGGCTGAACGCCGCCCAGCGCGCGGGGCATGAAGCGCGGTGGGCGCCGGCCGTCAGGCCGGGGCCCACCGTCAACCGCCCTCAGGCGGTGGGCTGCTTCGCCCAGCGCAGGTAGGGCCGGACCTCCTCGACGTCCTCGAATCGCTGCCGCGCGTCCTCGGTGGACATCGTCGGCGCGACGATGATCCGCTGGCCGGGCATCCAGTCGACCGGGGTCGATACCGGCGCGGCGTCGGTGAGCTGGAGCGCATCGATCACCCGGAGGATCTCGCCGAAGTTGCGGCCGACCGACTTCGGGTAGGTCAGCGTGAGCCGCACCTTGTTCTTCGGGTCGACGATGAAGACCGAGCGCACCGTCGAGGTGTCGCCCTCGCCAGGGTGGATCATGTCGTAGAGCTGGGAGACCTTGCGGTCCGGATCGGCGATGATCGGGAAGTTGAGGTCGGTGCCTCCCACTGCCGCGATGTCGGGTGCCCAGCCGTTGTGGCTCTCGACCGGGTCGACCGAGATCGCGATCACCTTCACCCCGCGCTTCTCGAACTCGCTCTTCAGGCCCGCGGTCCGGCCAAGTTCGGTGGTGCAGACCGGGGTGTAGTCGGCCGGGTGGCTGAACAGGACAGCCCAGCTGCCCTCCTTCCACTGGTGGAAGTCGATCGTGCCCTCGGTGGTCTCGGCCGTGAAGTTGGGGGCCTCGTCGCCCAGCCGGATGCTCATGTCACTCGCTCCTTCTGCCCGATCAGGTGATTTGCCTGGGTCAGCGTGTGTTGCCGGCCGCCCCGGCGCCGCCATGGCCTGGCCGGCCTTGGCCGTGCCCACATTCGCCAGCATAGGGGTACGCATGCCCGGCGCGGCCGTCCAGGCCGCCGGCATCTCCACGGCACTGCCCGGGCCGGCCGGGGGCGGCTGAGGCCCGGCACGTAACCTGACCCGTAGTGGAGATCGCGGGGGCAGTTTTCCACGGCATGACGGCGTCTGTGCAGGCAGGGCTGCGGCACGCGCTCTCCCGCCGTGCGGATGGTCCGCCCGCTCCCGCTCCCGGCCGGGCCGGCCGCGGCGACCCCGCCGCATGGCTGATCGCGTTCGTCACCTTCGCCGCGTACACCACCATCTCCGTCTCCCGTTACCTACGGCTGGCGCCGGGCACCTGGGATCTGGGCATATATACCGAATACGTCAGCCGGTTCGCGCATCTGCAGGCACCCGTCGTCCCGATCAAGGGACACGGCTTCAACCTGCTCGGTGACCACTTCACCCCGATCGTGGCGCTGATCGCCCCGTTCTTCCGGTTGTTTCCGACCCCGGTGACCCTGCTGGTGGCGCAGGCTCTGCTGACGGCGATATCGGTGGTGCCCGTCTGCCGGGCCGCTCGCGACAGGCTCGGCACCGGGGCGAGCCGGGCGATCGGCGCCGCCTACGGGCTCTCCTGGGGCCTGCAGCAGATGGTCTACTTCGCCTTCCATGAGGTCGCGTTCGCCGTTCCGCTGCTGGCCTTCTGCCTGTCCGCGCTGGTCCGCCGCCGGCCGCGAGCCGCCGCACTATGGGCGCTGCCGCTGGTCTTCGTCAAGGAGGACCAGGGCATCACCGTGGCCGCCATCGGCCTGGTCATGCTGGCGGCAGGCATGGTGGCGCGCCAGCGAGCCCGGGTGAACCGGGCGGGTCTGGCGCAGCCGCGCCCGGCCAGGACCTGGATCAGGGCGGGCGGGCTGCTGGCCGGGTGGGGCACTGCCTGGTCGCTGCTGGCGATCACCGTGATCATCCCGTACTTCAACCCCCACCATCAGTACCGGTACTGGGGCGACGCCGGGGTGCTCGGCGCCCACGGCAGCATCTTCTCGGTGACGGGCCTGCTGGCCCAGTTCACCCATGCCGGCCAGGAGAAGCTGGGGACCACTTTGATGCTGCTGCTCCCGGTGGCGTTCCTTGCGCTGGGCTCCCCGCTGGTCCTCATCGCCATCCCCGGCCTGGCCCTGCGCTTCCTGTCCACCCACGCCACCTTCTGGGGAACGGGATTCCACTACAACGCGCCCGTGATGCCGATCATGTTCCTCGCCGCGATCGACGCCATGGCCCGGATCGCGGCCCGGTCCGCCCGGCACTCCCCGGCCGGCCCCCGCCCGGTCCGTGCGCCGCCCGGGCCGGCCCTGCCCGCAGGCACGGTGGTGACCCGCCTGGGTGCCAGCGCCATGGTGGTGGCCGCGGCGGGGCTTGCGGTCAGCTTCCCGATCTCGCACCTCTGGCAGCCCTGGAATTACCTGATCAGCCCCTGGGTCAGGGCGGAGAACGCAGCCATGGCCAGGGTGCCGGACGGGGTCACCGTCGAGGCGAGCGAAACGATGCTCGCTCCCCTGGCGGCCCGCGACGACACCTCCTGGATCAAGAACCGCGGCATCAGCGATCCCCGCTACATCGTGATCCGTGCCGCCCGGCACCGATCACGGCAGCCACCCGCGCGGGTGCTCCGGTTCGTTGAGGCGATCCATCCGGGCGCCGTCTACCGGCAGGTCTTCAAGTCCGGCGACGTGTACGTCTTCCGGCGGGTGGCTAGCGCATGGCAGGCGGGACGGGATCCAGCGGCCCGCGCTCACCCGCCAGGCGTTCTGCCCGCTCCTTGATCCCCTGGAGCATCTTGCGCTCCATGACCAGGCTGCCCGGCTCCATGATCATCATGTTGGCCAGCCGGCTGACGGCTGAAGCGTGCGGCGTGGCGATCCGGTTGCGGCTCAGCAGCCTGGTCACGCCATCCTCGGGGACAAGAGCGAAGATCCACACCCAGGTCTGGTCCTCGAAACGGAACGCCAGGAACCGCTCCGGCTCGAGCACCTCGACCCGCATCGTCGGCCGGCCACGCCCGATCTGGAACTCGTCCCCGACCTTGATCTCCTGGAACTCGGGCAGGATTTCGTCGGTACTGTGCATGCTCAGACCGAACAGGTTCTCGATCCAGTCATAGGTGTACACCCCACCGCGACCGCTTCCCATCTGGACCAGCCAGGGCCAGATGGCACTGGGGGGCGCATCGATGGTGATCGCCCGGGTGGCCACAATGTCCGCGTTTGCCAGCAGGTCGTCGCCGGGAAGCTCACGGTCGACCTCATCGGGCCGGGCACCCCAGGTCAGGCAC
>DPMS01000211.1 GCA_003541285.1 Actinomycetota bacterium | reverse complement strand
CTAAGGCATTGCAGCAGACAGTACACGCGCAACGAATCCAGCCGCGCCCCGATAACCGTGCGATCGACCCACCACGGGATTAGATAGACCTGTGCCACCGTTAGTGGTGCGTCATGTTAGTTCACGCGTGATACAAAATGTCGGGTGTAGCAGGAGCGGCAACTGCCAGCACATGGGTGCTGGGCGCGTGCCCAGCCGCTGCGGCCATTACTGAGCCAGGCAGGGCCGATCCGGCCACGCCGAGCGCTAGGATAGCGGGAATAATGATAGTTCGCCCGATGCGCATGGCTCCTCCATGGCGACTGCTCAGGCCAGCAGCCCGTTATGGGACGCTGCCGTCCTGTATTGCTTGTCTATGTCATGTGGAGCTATTTCCATCTTCAGGCCATTTTATGCGTCGTAGGCGACGATTAAAATCGGCGCCGATAATTGCCGTTCTAGATTACCGGCAATGTTCATTTCCTCATGCGGGAGAATTTTAATACTGCCTTGCACTGCAAGGTCCTGTGCAACTTTCACCGCGTGTCGCCGGAACACTTATGACATCATTATTACCAGAAGACGCGGATGAGTGGCGCCACTTATATCCGAAAAGCACTGCTTGTTCCATAAATGTTCTGGTAGTAAAGTTCGCTCCGTGCCCACCGCGACCACGGCCGGTGCGCTGATCGGCCGCGACAGTGAGATGGCGATGCTGGCCGGGCTCGTGCGGGACGTGGCGGCGGGACGGGGCAGTTCGGTGTTGATCGAGGGCGAGCCGGGAATCGGCAAGTCCGCACTGGTGCGGGCGGCTCTGGCAGAGGCAGCCGATGTCGGCTGTCAGGTGTTCTGGGGCGCCGGTGACGAACTGGGACAGCCGCTACCGCTGCTGCCGCTGCTAGAAGGATTACGGGTACGCGAGCCCTCCGCAAATCCGCGACGAGACACGATCATCCGGCTCCTGCGCGGCGAGGTCACAGCTGATCCCGGCACGGATGTGTCAACCGCGCTGACAGAGCAGTTGCTGGCACTCATCGCTGAGCAGTGCGCCGTGCAGCCGACAATCCTGGTCGTCGACGATCTCCAATGGGCAGATCAGGCAAGCATCACGCTGTGGGGACGGCTGACAAGATCGGTGCGGCAAGTGCCACTGCTGCTGGTGGGGATGATGCGCCCGGTGCCGCAGCGGCATGACTTGCTGGCGCTGCGGCGGGCGGTGGGCGAGGCAGCACGACTCCAGCTCACCGGGCTTGCCAAGGCGGCGGTAGCCGAACTGGTAGCAGCCCTGGTCGGCGGCAAACCCGACGACAAGCTGCTGCGGCTCGCCGACGGAGCGGCGGGCAACCCGCTCTACGTCACTGAGCTGGTCGCTGCGCTGGCTCGCAGTTCCAGTGTGACCATTACCGACACAGGTGCCGCCGAGCTGACGAGCGGGCATGCCCCAAGCTCACTGTCGGCGGCCATAGCGGACCGCCTCGGCTTTGTCTCCGGGCCGGTGCGTGAGGTACTTCGGGCGGCGGCACTGCTCGGGGTGGATTTTGCGGTGCCGGACCTGGCGATCGTGCTGGGTCGTGGCGTGGCTGACCTGATCCCGGCCGTCGACGAGGCACGCGCCGCCGGCGTGCTGGCCGAGTCCGGTTACGGTCTCGGATTCCGGCATCCCCTGATCCGTGCGGCGCTGTACGAGGAGATGCCGGCGCCGGTGCGCGCCGCCTGGCACCGCGATGCAGGGCGCGCCCTCGCGGACGCCGGTGCGCCGGCGGACCGCGTTGCCCGGCAACTGCTGTGGGCAGTCGGCGGATCTGGCGGTAGGACCGAGCCGATGGATGAGTGGATACTGAGCTGGCTGGCCCGCACCGCCGAGTTACTGGTCGGCCAGGCACCCCAGGTGGCGGCCGAACTTCTCCGCCGGGCAGTCGCGAGCTCCCCGCCGGGCTCGGCCCAGCATGACTGTCTCGTGGGTCGGCTCGCTGACGCTCTCTACCGTGTCGGCGATGTGGCCGAGGCCGAGCAGGTGGCCAACCGGGCATTGGCGTATGCCGCCGACCCCGATCTCCTCGTTGACCTGCACTGGACGCTGGCGCAGTGCCGCATACGGGTCGGCCGGTCCGCGGAGTCCCTGGCCACGCTGGACCGGGCACTGGCTTCCCCCGGGATCTCGGCCCGGCACCGCACGCGGCTGCGCGTGCTCGCGGCACGGACCCACAGCAACCTTGGCGAGGTCGAGAAGGCCGGCCGGGTCGCCGCCACCGCGCTCGCGGAAGCATCGGAGACAGGTGACAACTGGGCGATCGGCTGGGCATTGCACGTGCTGACCATCGTGACCACGGTGCAGGGGCAGATGACCGACGCGCTGCCGCTGTTCGACCGGGCGCTGACCGTGACCCAGGCCGATCCGGCACTGACCGACCTGCGGCTGCTGCTCCAGATCAACAAGGCCGTGACACTGGGCTGCCTCGACAAGTACGAGGAGGCCTTGGCCGCAGCCCGGCAGGCACGGCACCTCGCAGACCAAGTCGGCACGGTGATCCGGCTGGCCCAGGCGCATGGCGCCCTGGGCCAGCTGCTCTTCGATACGGGGCGCTGGGACGATGCGCTGGCTGAGGTGGAGGTCCTGCATGAGGACCTGAAGGAGCCCGCCGCGGCATGCAACGATCTCGGCATCGCCGCCGTGATCTGTTTCCATCGCGGCGAGCCCGCCACGGCGCGCCGTCACCTTGCTGCCGCCGTTCCGCATGCCAAGCGGATCGGAAACCGGGTTGTCGGCCCGCTGGCACTCGCCCGCAGCCTGGACCGCGAAAATGCCGACGCGCTGCCAGCGGCGCTGGCCGTGCTGACAGCCGGGTTCGCCGGCGACACCGAAGAACTTGAGGAGATCGAGGATCTGCTCGCCGATGCCGTCCGCCTCGCCATGAAGACTGGCGACCTACCCACCGCGCGGGCACTTGCGGGCCACGCCGCGGCCCTTGCCGCCGACTCGGAGATCCCCCATCGGCAGGCGAACGCGCTCTATTGCCGGGGCCTGCTGGATCACGATCCCACCCGGCTGCTCGCCGCCGCCGAGCGCTATGACGACGCCAGCCGGCCGCTACTCAGCGCAAAGGCGCTGGAGGCGGCCGCTGAAGAATTCGTCAGCTCAGGCGACCGCAGCCAGGCACGGGCCGCTTTCACCCGCGCCGTGGAGATCTATGCCTCGCTTGGTGCCGCCGCGGATGCAGCCCGGCTGCAGGCCAGGTTCCGCGCTCATGGCATCCGCCGCGGCCCGCACGCGAAACACCGGCAGGCGCGGAGCGGCTGGGACAGCCTCACGCCGACCGAGACCAAGATCGCCGCACTCGTGCAGGGGGGATTGTCCAACCCAGAGATCGCCGCCAAGCTGCTGCTCTCCCGGCGGACCGTCGCGACCCACGTCTCCCACATCCTGAAGAAACTCGACGTCCATTCGCGGACAGATATCGCCCGCGAGGCAGCCCTGCGCACCATCGCGTCGAGGTGATCGCGGCGCGGGGACGAGGTGAGCGCGGCACGGGAGCGGATTGTCGCAGGGCGCGTCCGGTGGAATCGCCGGGGGGCTAGCGATTCACCGGACACGCCCTGCGAGCTTCGGTCGCCGTCCTCGTCAGGGATCGGCGTGGAACGCGAGCGTGAAGTACACGGCCTTGCCCACACGGGTCCGGTAGCAGCCCCAGTCGGTCGAGAGGCTGGCGACCAGCATCAGACCCCTTCCGGTCTCCGCGTCGGCTGGCGCATCCACCACTACCGGCATGGAGCGGGACGTGTCGAGCACATCGACGCGTAAGAGACCACAGTCGCAGGTGATGACAAGGACGATCTTCCCGCCGGCCTCGTGCCTTATGGCGTTGGTCACCAGTTCGCTGGTGAGCAGGATCGCGACGGACGCGTCGACCGGGACATCCCAGGCATAGACGGCCGCCCGGACCTGGTTGCGGGCTGCCGCCGCCGCGGCCGGCCCTGCGGATAGCGGGATGCGCCGCTCGCGTTGCAAGGTCGGGCGGATCGGCGCGATCGTGTCCATCATGTTTCCTTACCAGGCCGGTTTGAGCCGGACCGGGAGAGCGCCAGTCACTCTGCGCGGCCAGCCGGGGGGNNAGCCGTGACCAGCCAGCCTGCGCGGGCCTGACGGCACCCCGGCCCGCAGATCGAGTCCGGTGCAGAGGGGGACCCGTGGCGGCATAACCTTGCGCAGGCGACCAAGGTGAGGCCGCGAGGGCAGGTGGCTGGGAGCAGGGCACGCCGCCGATACAGGGCTAGTGAGGGAGACGCGAGTATGAGCATCGGCAAACCTGAGGTCGACTTTCCCGGCGGGGAGCCACCGGCCGAGCTGGAGGTCACCGACCTGTGGGAAGGCGATGGCCCGGTTGCGACCGCCGGCGACACGGTCAAGGTCCACTATGTCGGGGTCGCGTTCTCTACCGGTGAGGAGTTCGACGCCAGCTGGGGCCGGGGCGCTCCGCTGGAGTTCCGGCTCGGCGCCGGGCAGGTCATCGCCGGCTGGGACCAGGGCGTGCAGGGCATGAAGGTCGGTGGCCGCCGCCAGCTGATCATTCCACCAGGGCTCGCCTACGGAGACCGCGGCGCCGGGAATGTGATCGCGCCGGGCGAGACCCTGATCTTCGTGTGTGACCTGGTTTCGGTCTGAGGAACTCACCCATGCCGGGCCTGGCCGGTACCGGACCGCTGGGCGCGGGTTCTGGCGAGCGAGCCGGATACGCGGCGTTGCGACGGAAGGCGGATGCACGCTGTGCAGGACAGCCACTTTGATCCGTTCGGCACCGCGGAACTGCGCCGTCGTGTCCTGGACAGCTGGGCGGCGTCACCCGCGCGCTTCCGTGAGGACGCCAACGCGGAGGAGGACTACGCGCTCGGTGGCTACCGGGACCGCGTCGTGGTGGAACTGGCACAGAACGCGGCGGATGCTGCGGTGCGCGGGGGAGTGGCAGGTCGGCTGCGGCTGACATTGCGCGCCGGAACGCTGGTGGCCGCGAACGTAGGAGCGCCGCTGGATGCCGCGGGCGTGGCGGCGCTGTCCACGCTCCGCGCGTCCAGCAAGCGAGGGCACGCTGCGCACGAGATGGCGGTGGGCAGGTTCGGTGTGGGTTTCGCCGCAGCCGTCGCGGTGAGTGACGAGCCGCGCATTTCCTCGCTCACCGGTGCGGTGAGCTGGTCGCGCACCGCCGCCAGCGACCTGGTCCGGCAGATTCCGGAGCTGGCCGGCGAACTCACCGCGCGGTCAGGTCACCTGCCCGTGCTGCGGCTGCCGTTCCCCACGGACAGCGAGCCCCCCGAAGGCTTCACGACCGCAGTCACGCTGCCGCTGCGAGACGAGGCCACCCACCAGCTCGTCGAACGGCTGCTCGCAGAGACGGGACCCGCGCTGCTGCTCGCGCTGCCTGCCCTGACCACCATCGAGATCGAGGTGGACGGCACGGCACGGGTGCTCACCGCCGCACACGACGGCGACGTCGTCACCACCACCGTTGACGGCACGATCGGGAGGTGGCGCACTGCGGCCGCGGGCGGCCAGGCAGATCCCGGGCTGCTCGCCGACCGCCCAGCCGAGGAGCGTGCGCACCCGTCGTGGTCGGTGCGCTGGGCGATCCCGGTCACGCCCGGCGGCGAGGACGGCGACGCGCCGGCCGGCCGTCTGCCAGCGGGGGTGAACGCTGTCGTGCACGCGCCCACCCCGACCGACGAACCGTTCGGCCTCCCGGCGCTGCTGCTCGCCTCGTTCCCGCTCAGTCCCGACCGCCGCCACGTCGCGCCGGGCCCGCTCACCGATTTCCTTATCGAGCAGGCCGCCGATGTCTATGCACGCCTGCTGCCCAGCCTCGCGGCAGGCGCCGGGCTGCTCGATCTGGTCCCCGGCCCGCTCGGGCGGGGTGAGCTGGATGCGCAGTTGCGCCGCGGGATCCTGGCGCGACTGCAGGACACCGCGTTCCTTCCCGCCGCACAGCAGCCTGCGCCGCGCATCCGGCCTCGTGACGCGATCATCCTGGACGCGGACCTCCCAGACCTCACCGGCTACCTCGCGCCAGTGCTGGACGGCCTGATCGCGGGCCCGGCGCGGCATCCCGCCTACGGCGTACTGGGCGTCCAGCGGCTCGGGCTGGCCGGGCTGGCCGACACACTTGCCTCGCTTGACCGCGATCCTGCCTGGTGGCGGCGGCTGTATGAGGCGCTGGCCGGGGCAGAGACAGGCGAGCTGGGTGCGCTGCCGGTGCCGCTGGCCGACGGGCGGCTGGTGCGGGGCCCCCGCGGGCTGCTGCTGCCCGGGCCGGGCCTCGATCACCCCGGGCAGCTGTCGCTACTGGGCCTGCGCGTCGTGCATCCCGGCGCAGTGCACCCGTTGCTTGCCCGGCTGGGCGCGACCAAGGCAACACCGCGCGGCGTCCTCGCCGACCCGGCCGTGCGCGCCCTGGTCGCGGACTCCTACGACTCGCAGGATCCTTGTCCCATCGCCGACGCGGTGCTCAGCCTCGTCGCGGCTGCGCACCTGCGGCCGGGTGAGCTGCCCTGGCTTGCTGATCTCGCCCTGCCGGGCGACGACGGCGAGTGGTACCCGGCCGGTGAGTTGCTGATCCCCGACGGGCCCCTGGCCGAGGTGGTCGCGGCGGACGCGCCATTTGGCACCGTGTCCCCGGAGATACTCGAGGGCTACGGTGCCGCGACGCTGGAGGCAGCCGGCGTGCTGTCATCGTTCGGCCTGCTGGCCGCGCAGGACGTTGCCCTTGATGCTCCCGACCTCGACCTGGACGGCGCGGAAGAGTGGGCGGCCGGCATATGTGCGCGGGTGCCCGCCGGTGGCGTGCCGCCGGTGGCGGCCGAAATCCTGGCTGTCCGCGACCTGGAGCTTGTCGACCCGGCGCGGTGGCCACGCGCACTGGAACTGCTCGCCGCGCCGTCATTGCGGGCGGCGCTTGTCGAGCCCACCCGGGTCCTGCTCGCCGACGGCCGCCACGCCGATGTACCGTCCTACACGTCCTGGTGGCTGCGCCGCCATCCGGTCCTGGGCGGCCGCCGGCCCACCGACCTGCGCGCCGCCGGCACCGACCCGCTGCTTGCGGGCCTGTACGAGGAGGCCCCGCTGCCAGCGGACCCGGCTGCCGCCCGCGCGCTTGGCGTACGCACCTCGCTCGCGGACCTGCTCGCCGAGCCCGGTGGCGCGGATGAGCTGCTGGACCGGCTGGCCGACTCCGGACGGCCGGTGACGCGGGCACAGTTGCGGGCACTGTGGACGGCACTCGCGGACGTCGCCGAGGCCGCACCGCCGGACCGCGTGCGCGTGATATGCGGGGACGAGATTGCCGTCGCCGACGCCGAGGACGCGCTGGTGCTGGACGCCGCGGACCTGTGGCCGCTGGTGGCCGCCCAGCCGCTGGTACTGGCGCCGCACGACCGTGCCCCGCGGCTCGCTGACATGCTGGACCTTCCGCTGGTCTCCGAGCAGGTCGCTGGCCTGGTGGAGTCCTCACCGCAGCGCCGCCCGGTCCCCGCGATCGTGACCGCGGTGCTGCCCGATGCACCCGCGACCTACTACGCACATGACCCGCTGATCGTGGACGGCGTCTCCGTGCCATGGCGCTACACCCACGGCGCCGTGCACGCCGCCGGGCCCGGCGGCCTCGCCTGCGGGCTGGCCTGGGCATCGGGCATGTGGTCGGCGCGGCACCTGCTCGCCGCCCTGCTGGGTGACCCCGGCGCGTCCGCCCGCCTGCTCGCGGAGGCCGACCTGGACCGCGATCCGCCGCCCGGCCTCATCAGCGCGCCCGCAGCCCTTTGACGAGGCCTGCCACCTCAGCAGAGCTCGTGGCCCGGGTCATTCATCACCCGGCGGCCTACCAGCGGCCGCGGTGCACAACCTCGCCGAACGGCCGCCGCCTGGGATTGCGGATCGGTGCCAGCGGCCTGTCCACCGGGTAGCCGAGCGAGATGAGCAGGGCCCAGGTGCGGTCATCGGGAAAGCCAAGCAGCTCGCGGGCGAGCTGGGTGTCGGTGACGCCCGCGTGGCAGCTGCCGATGCCAAGGTCGGTGGCCGCCAGCAGCATGGCCATCGTCGCCTGGCCCAGATCGAGCTGGGCCCGGCCGAACTCGTTATCGGCCGGGGGGCCGATGACGACGATTGCCGCCGCTGCCCCAGCCACGTGACTGGCACCCCGCCAGACCTTCGCTAGTTCACGCAGCTGCTCACGGTCGGTGACGAGGATGAAGTCCCACGGCTGCCAGTTCTGTGAGGACGGGGACCGGCGCCCGGCCTCGAGGATCTGGTCCAGATCCGCCGCCGGGATCGGGCGGTCAGCAAAGGACCGGACGTTGCGGCGTGAGGTAATCGCCTCCCATGTCTGCATGCCGGTCCCAACGCCGGCAACGCCCTGTTCATTCTCGGCATCCATCCACCTGCGGGGCAGGCCGGGGACGCCCGGCCGCCGGTCCGCGCAGGTAGTCCGGGGACGTAAGGCCCGCTGGTCCGGGCTGATCGGCTCCTTCCTTTCCGGCCACATCGGGGCAACGTCGGTTTCAGGTCCCTCGCTGCTGGGACCCGGCGCAGGCCAATCGCCCCGGCCGGTGGAGGGACCGGGTGGAAGGAGGAGCCATGCCCAGGGTCGGCGAGCGCGAGATGAAGGCCAGCGTCGGTGAGATCCTCAACCGCTGGCCCGCCGTCGGCCTGGCGGTGGGAGTGGTCCGCAACGGGCGCCTTGAGTTCTTCCACGGACACGGCGTCGCAGACATTGCGTCGGGCACACCGATCACTCAGGACACGGTCTTCCGGATCGCCTCCATCACCAAGACCTTCACGGCGATAGCTGTGATGCAGCTGTGGGAGCAAGGGCTGGTCGACCTCGACGCTCCCGCCAACGACTACCTGCGCGCCTACCGGCTGATCCTTGCCAAGGCCAGCTTCCGGCCCGCGACAGTGCGGCATCTGCTGACCCACACCGCCGGGATCCGCGAGGTTCTGCACCCTTCCGGCCTGCTGCGGCCGATCTTCGGCGAGGTCGTGAAGCTGGGACGGCAGGTGCCGTCCCTCGCCGAGTACTACCAGGGGGGTCTGCTCGTCCAGGCCGAGCCGGGCACCAGGTTCATCTACACCGACCACGGGTTCGCCACGCTCGGCCAGATCGTCGAGGACGTGAGCGGGCAGTCTCTGGACCACTACCTTCGCGGGCACATTTTCGAGCCGCTCGGCATGGCCGACACCGGCCTGGTCCGATCCGAACGGGTTCGGTCGCTTCTCGCCACGGGATACGACCTGCGTTCCGGTGGCGCCAAAGCGGTCACCGGCTATGACGTGGTGACGGTGGGAGGCGGCGGCGCCTACTCCACACCAAGGGACATGGCCCGCTACCTCGCGGCGCTCCTCGGTGGCGGCACCAACGAGCACGGCTCGATACTCAAGCCGGCGACGCTGGCGAGCATGTTCGAGGCCCACTACCAGCCCGATCCCCGGGTGCCGGGGGCCGGGCTGGCGTTCTCCCGGTTCAACCTCGGCGGGCATCTCGCAGTCGAGCACGGGGGGATACTTCCCGGCTTCAACTCCCAGATCTCCGCCGCTCCCGACGATGGAGTCGGGGTGATGGCCTTCACCAACGGGGCCAGGCTCGCGATGCTGTGGCTGCCGGGTGAGGTCGCCGGGCTGCTCAGGCAACTGCTCGGCGTACAAGACGACGTGATCCGCACCGATGTTCCGCAGCGCCCTGAGATATGGGGCGACATCTGCGGCTGGTACCAGCTTTCCGCCCGGCTCACCGACGCGCGGACGCGCGCCATGATCGGCGCTGGAGCGGAGGTCTTCGTCCGGCGCGGTCAGCTCATGCTCCGGGGCCTGAGCCCGATACCCGCGCTGTACCGGGGTTTCCCGCTCCATCCTGACGAAGACAAGGACCCCTACGTCTTCCGGATCGACTTCTCCGAGTTCGGAATGGGCACAGGCCGGGTGGTGTTCAGCCGCGAACCTGGAGAGGGGGCGACCGCAGTCCATCTCGATCTGTATCCGCTGTCGCTCCAGAAACAACCCGCCACGAAGAATCCGAGGTCGTGGGCTACCGGCGCGCTTGCCGTCATCACCACGGCGATCGCCGTCCGCCGCGCGGCCCGGCGCCGGCACCGCATGACCTGAACAGGGGCAAGGGTGGCGCCATGGAAGATCCGGTTCTCGCGCAGGAAAGCTCGATCCTGGCGCAGATGCGGCGCTTCTCGGCCGGGTACGGGAAAGACCTCACGGTGGCCGGCACACGCTGGCGTTACTACCGGCTGGGCGCCGGCCCGGTGGTTGTCTGGCTGACAGGTGGCCTACGAAGGGCGGCACTCGGTTTCGGGTTTATGGAGTTGCTGGCCAGCCGCTACACCGTGCTGGCGCCGGACTATCAGCATGGGGCAGGCAGGCCACATCGCCTGCCTGGTCAACCCGCAGCAGTACGTGACCTGGCTCGAACAGGCACTGGCGTGAACCAGGCACTGGCGTGAACGGGGCTCATACCTGCTTCGGGACGTTGCCGGTACGGGTGAACCAGAACCGCATGATCTTGTGCCCGGGATCGGCGGTGGGGTTGAACATCAGCGGGCAGCCTCCGTCGATCACTGTGATCCCATGCTGCCGGCCGTATTCGGTGGCCGCGGCGGAGACGCTGCCCGTTCCGTACAGCCGGTGCATCCACACGTGCCTGATGCCCAGATCGGCGCATTCACGCATGGTGGCTTCGGCGGTCTCTGGCCTGGTCCCGATCACCACCGCCTCGACACCGCCGGGGACCGACCCCAGGTCGTGGTAGCAGCGGTCGCCTTCGACCTGGTCGGCGTTCGGGTTGA
>DPMS01000131.1 GCA_003541285.1 Actinomycetota bacterium | reverse complement strand
GGCACTGCGCCCGCTGATGCCAGCACTGCGCCTGCTGATGCCGGCACCGCCACGGACGCGGACGCGGAGCTGCTCACCGAGAGTGATGCGGAAGCACAGGCACACGGGATCTGCTTCAAGACCGGCCCGCCGTGCCGGGTCGGCGTGGAACTGGAGTGGCTGGTTTGCGACAGCCTCGATCCGGCCGCGAAGGTGGACCGACGGCGGGTTCCCGCCGCTCTAGCGGCGCTGGCTGCGCCCGGGGCGCTCCCCGGCGCTGGTGTCCTGACCACCGAGCCAGGCGGCCAGATCGAACTCAGTTCCGCGCCGGCGGCGAGCCTTGGCCACTGCCTCGCGGCCGCGTGCCAGGATCTCGCCGCTGTCCGGAAGGCAGTCCGCGCGGCGGGCCTGTGCCTGACCGGGCAGGGAATCGACCCGTTCCGCCCTCCCCGGCGGGTGCTGGACCTGCCCCGCTACGCGGCAATGGAGGAATTCTTCGACCGGGCCGGCCCCTGGGGCCGGCTCATGATGTGCAGCACCGCCTCGGTGCAGGTCTGCCTGGACGCCGGCGATGAAGGCCCGGGCTGGGCCGGCTTCCGCTGGCGATGGCACCTGCTGCACGCGATCGGCCCCGTCCTAGTGGCCGCGTTCGCCAACTCACCACTACGGGGCGGCCGACCGACCGGCTGGAAATCGACCCGCCAGGCCATCTGGAGCCGCCTGGATCCGACCCGCACCCGGCCGCCGGCGCATGCCGAGCCACCGCCAGCGGGGCAGACCCGGCGGACCTGGCCGCCCCCCACCGACCCGCGTTCTGCCTGGGTGGCCTACGCGCTCGCCGCCCAGGTCATGTGCGTGCGCAGGCCAGGTGACCAGGGATGGTCCGCACCCGCCGGGCTGACCTTCCGGGACTGGCTGCGAGGCGCGGGGGAGCGGCCCCCAACCCGGGGCGACCTGGTCTATCACTTGTCCACCCTGTTCCCGCCGGTCCGGCCGCGCGGGCACCTGGAGTTCCGCGGGATCGATGCCCAGCCGGATGAGGGATGGATAGTGCCCCTGGCCGTGCTGGCCGCCCTGCTCGACGATCCGCTCGCCGCCCAGCAGGCGATGGCCGCCGCTGAGCCGCTCTGGCACCAGCGGGGCCGGGCGGGGGGCGAAGCCGACGCTGCCAGCCTCTGGCTGCGCGCGGCCCGGCACGGCCCCGCTGACCCTGCGCTGGCCGCCGCGGGCCGGCGGTGTTTCGAGGCAGCAGAGGCCGCACTGGCCCGGATGGGCGCACCTACGCGGGCCAGGCAGGCGGTCACCGTCTTCGCCGAACACTACGTGGACAGGGACCGATGCCCTGCCGACGACCTTCTCGACCCGGCCCACGCTGGATCCGGGCCATGTTCCGGCTCACCCCTACCCTCCCGGAGGCAACAGCATGACGCGCAGGCGTGAGAGCACCGCTGCCGACATCGCCGCACCACAGGCCACCGCCCTGACAGCCGCCGCGCTGCGGGAACGGATCGCCGGCCGGCTGCTGGCCGCGCGGGAGCGGACCTGCCTGCTGACTGGCTGCGTGGATGACGCAGACCTGGTCCGCCAGCACTCCCCGCTGATGTCCCCGCTGGTGTGGGACCTGGCGCACATCGCCAACCAGGAAGAGCTGTGGCTGCTGCGGACCGTGGGGGGCCGCGAGCCGATGCATCCGGAGATCGACCCGCTCTACGACGCGTTCGAGCACCCTCGCGCCGTCCGCCCGTCGCTACCGCTGCTGCCGCCGGCCGAGGCGCGCCGCTATGCGGGTGAGGTCAGGGGCCGGGTGCTCGACCTGCTGGAGGCTGCGACCTTCTCGGGTGCACCGCTGGTCACCGGCGGATTCGCGTTCGGGATGATCGCCCAGCATGAGCAGCAGCACGACGAGACCATGCTCATCACCCATCAGTTGCGGCAGGGCGCCCCGGCCCTGTCGGCACCCGAGCCGCCACCGCTGCCGCCGGACGCGCTCGCGCTTCCGGCCGAGGTCCTCGTTCAGGGTGGCCCGTTCACCATGGGCACCTCCAGCGAAGCATGGGCACTGGACAACGAACGGCCCGCGCACACCGTCCATGTGCCGTCCTTCTACCTGGACACCACCCCGGTCAGCAACGCCGCTTACCAGCAGTTCATCGCCGACGGAGGTTACGGCAACCCGCGGTGGTGGAGCCCCGAGGGCTGGGATCACCGGCAGCGGGCCGGGCTGACCGCGCCGCTGTACTGGCGGCGGGAGGGGAGTGGCTGGGTGCGGGTCAGGTTCGGCGTCACCGAGCCTGTCCCGCCGGCCGAGCCGGTGATGCACGTGTGCTGGTACGAGGCGCAGGCCTACGCGGCCTGGGCGGGCAGGCGGCTGCCGACCGAGGCGGAATGGGAGAAGGCGGCCAGGTACGACCCCGCCACCGGGCGCTCGCGCCGCTACCCCTGGGGGGACAGCGATCCGGCACCGGAGGTGGCCAACCTCGGCCAGCACCACCTGCGGCCGGCCCCGGCCGGCAGTTATCCCAGCGGGGCGGCGCCGTCCGGGGCGCGCCAGCTGATCGGGGACGTGTGGGAGTGGACAGCCAGCGACTTCCTGCCCTATCCGGGATTCGTGGCCTGGCCGTACCGGGAGTACTCGGAGGTCTTCTTCGGCGACGAGTACCGGGTGCTGCGCGGCGGGTCGTTCGCGGTCGACCCGGTGGCCTGCCGCGGCACCTTCCGCAATTGGGACTACCCGATCCGGCGGCAGATCTTCGCCGGTTTCCGCACCGCCCGGGACGCCACGCCGACGGCGGGCTGATGTGCCGCCACCTGGCTTACCTGGGCCCGCCCGCGACGATTCAGGCGCTGGTGCTGGATCCGCCGTGCGGGCTGGCCCAGCAGGCCTGGGCTCCCCGCCAGCAGCGGAACGGCACCATGAATGTGGACGGGTTCGGGGCCGGCTGGTACGCCGACGGCGATCCCGTACCCGCCCGCTACCGGCGCCCCGGCCCGATCTGGGCCGACCCGTGTTTCGCCGATCTGGCCCGGGTTACCCGTACCCGTGCCCTGCTCGCCGCTGTCCGCTCGGCCACGGAGGGGACAGAGCACGGGGTGGGCGCGACCGCGCCGTACCGGGAAGGCCGCTGGCTGTTCAGTCACAACGGGACGCTGAACGGATGGCCCACGGCGGCCGCCGTCCTCGCGGCCAGCCTTCCTGCGGCGGATCTGCTCGCGCTGGAAGCGCGATGTGATTCCGCGCTGGTGTGGGCACTGGTGGCAAGCCGCCTGCGGGCGGAGGCAGCACCCGCCGACGCGCTGGCCGGCGTGATCGCCGACTTCGCCAGCCACCGGCTCACCGGCCGTTTCAATTTCCTGCTCACCGACGGCGAGGTGATCGTCGCGACGGCGGCCGGCGACACCCTGTGCTACCGCACCGGCCACCCAGCCGGGCCGGGCGTGGTGGTCGCGTCCGAGCCCGGTGACGACGAGCCCGGCTGGATACACGTGCCAGACGGGAGCGTGCTGACGGCGACACCCGGTGCCGTCGATGTGCGCCCGCTGCCAGCGACGGTCCCGCCACCGGCGGCGGAACCGGAGGAAGGAAGGACGCCCGCACCATGACCGCACTGCACGTCGAGCGCTGCCTCCCAGACGATTACCTGGCCACGGCCTTGCGGGAGGATGCCCGCGCGGGCCTGTCCGCGTCGCCCAAGACGCTGCCTCCCAAGTGGCTGTATGACGAGTACGGCAGTGAGCTGTTCGAGAAGATCACTCAGCTGGAGGAGTACTACCCGACCCGCGCCGA
>DPMS01000030.1:2017-2793 GCA_003541285.1 Actinomycetota bacterium | reverse complement strand
CCCGCCGGCGATCACATTCATCCCCAGATTCACGCACTCCAGGTGCGACAGCCTTGCACCTTCTTCGCTGGCCGCCAGCAGGGCCGAGAGCAGGTCATCTGAGGGGGCTGCCCGGCTGCGTTCGAGGAGCGCCCCGACATACTCGTAGAGCTCGCCTGCGGCCCGTTCGATCCCGGCGACGTCGCCGGCCAGAGCCCGGATGTCGAACTGGCGCTGTACCCAGTTCGACCACTCGTGCAGCCGGGCCGCGTCCGAGGCCGGCGCGCCGAGCACGGCGGAGATGGTCAGTGAGGGGTACGGCTTGGCGATCGCGGCGACAAACTCCACTGACCTGGCTGGGGCGACGGCCGCCCAGAGTTCTCCGAGGAACCCGCGCATGACCGGCCGCCAGCGGGCGGCGGCCCGTGGGCTGAACGCAGGGGCGACCAGCGCGCGCAGCCGGCGGTGTGCAGGACCGGTGAGGTTCAGGATGTTGGCGTCGATCAGTTCGCGCAGCCGGCCCCCGGTGACACCGAACAGGTCGGCGATCTCCCGGCCCGGGAAAGCGGTGCCTTNNAGCCAGCCCTGCCTGCGTACGTCCGCGAGCCGCTGGTGGTAGGTGTGCCCGGTCAGGTCATCGGCAAGGTAGTCGAATTCTGGAAGTTCGAGTTCAGTCACTATGGCCACGGGGTTTCCTCATCACGCACTGGGTGCCATGGGTGATTCCTACCCGCCTCCGGCTGCCACTGCTTGCGCGCGGGAGGCATGTGCCCGCGCTGACTGGGTAGGGTGCACAA
>DPMS01000030.1:0-1902 GCA_003541285.1 Actinomycetota bacterium | reverse complement strand
ACCTGCCAGCCCACCCGGGCGAGCACTTTTCGCATGGCAGGTACCGGCCCGATGCCCATGAAGTCGGGGTGCACTCCGGCCGCTGCGGTGCTGACGTAGCGGGCCATCGGCTCAGCACCGGCGGCTGCCAGCACCCGCTCCGAGGCCAGCAGCAGGCACGCCGCCCCGTCATTGAGCGGAGAGGAATTGCCGCCGGTCACCGTGCCACCCGCACGGAACGCGGGCCGCTTGCCGGCCAGCTCCGCCAGCGTCAGGTCCGCCCTGACACCCTCATCGCGGGTGACTTCGCCGGCCGCGGTGGTGACCGGCACGAGCTGGCCGGCGAACCGGCCCTCCTGGTGTGCGCGGGCCGCGCGCTGATGGCTGCGGAGCGCGAACTCGTCCTGCCTCTCCCGGCTGACCTGATATCGCTCCGCCACGTTCTCCGCGGTCTCCCCCAGGCTGATCGGGGGGTACAGCTCCTGCATCCGCGGGCTCACCAGCCGCCAGCCGAGCCGGGTGTCCACGACGCCGGCCTCACGGGGGAAAGGCTCTCCCGCCCGCGGCAGAACGAACGGTGCCCGGGTCATCGACTCCACGCCGCCTGCCACGCAGATGTCTGCATCTCCGGCCGCGATCGCCCGGGCGGCACTGGCGATCGCCTCCATGCCCGATCCGCAGAGCCGGTTCACCGTCGCGCCGGGCACCTCCACCGGCAAGCCCGCGAGCAGCACGCCCATCCGGGCCACGTTCCGGTTGTCCTCGCCGGCCTGGTTCGCCGCTCCCCAGTAGACGTCGTCGATCTGCGCCGGGTCGAGCCAGGGATTGCGTGCCAGCAGTGCGCTGAGGACCTCAGCGGTCAGGTGATCGGGCCGCACGGAGGCCAGCGACCCCTTGATCCTGCCCACCGGCGTCCGGCACGCATCGATCGCGAAAACCGCCGTCATGCCCACCTCCGCGTCGCAGTCCCCGCCAGCGTCGAGAGTACCGGCAGGGTCAGCGGGCTGGCAGTGGGCCAGCACAGGCCCTGGGCTCGATCCGGCTGGTCCCCGCGAGCGCCACGGCCGCACGGTAACCGGACGGGGCTGCCAGGTCACGCACCGCGCATCCGTGCGCCGTGGTGGTGGCCCCGCCGGCGCTGCCGGTCCCGCCGGTCCCGACCGGGAACTCGCCGAGCCCGTGCGCGATACCTTCCCCGGTGCACTTGAGCACGGCCTCCGCGCGCACCCAGCAGCTGATGACCGCCGCATGCCGGTCCGGCTCCGCCAGCCCGGCCAGCGCGCCGGCGTCGCCGGCGTGCAGGACGCCAGCCAGCGAGCAGACACAGCCGGCCGGGTCCCGCTCTACGTCCACGCCTACCGGGTGCCCGGCGACGGCGATGGCCACCAGGTCGCTGGAGTGGGCGAGCGAGAACCAGGCAGTGGCACTGGCAGCGCTGGCTGGTGCCAGCACCGGCCTGCCGGAGGCTCCCCCGCAGCGGGGGCACGGCTCACGGCTGAACGCCAGGTCCCCAGGTGCAGTGCCGCAATAGCCGGCCAGCACCCGCCGCAGCATGACATGCGCCACCTGATAGCGGTGACGGTCGGCAGGGAACAGGAATGAGCCTGCCCGCCGCGTCTCGCCAGCATCCAGTTCCGCGAGATCGGCGGTGGTGATGGTGACGGCTTCCGTGTCGAACCACCAGACGTCGACGATGTGCCCAGGCGGCACAGGGCGCATCAGCGCCTGCCCGGTGGGGTCGCCCGGTTCGCCACGTACGATGCCAGGGTTGCCAGGGTGGCAAGGGAGTCCAGGTTCAGGTCCTCGCCCGCCACGTCGACCGCATAGCGCCGCTGGATCTCGCGCAGCAGGAGTGTGCCGGTCAGCGAGTCGAGCGCGACCGCCTCCCCGAACAGCGGCGTGCCGGGCGGGCTGTGCAGTAGC
>DPMS01000716.1 GCA_003541285.1 Actinomycetota bacterium | reverse complement strand
CACCACCGGCAACCCCAAGGGCGTCCTGCTCACTCACCGTAACGTGCTGTACGAGATTGCCTGTGCCGACGCCACCGGCACCGTGACCACCGGCGTCCGCTGGGTGTCCTACCTGCCGCTGGCGCACATCGCGGAGCGCATGTTCAGCATCTACCTGGCCATCCACACCGCTGGGCACATCCATTTCTGTCCGGACACATCACAGCTGGTCGGGGTGATCGGGAAGGTGCGCCCGACCTCGTTCTTCGGCGTGCCACGGGTGTGGGAGAAGGTGCGGGCAGGAATCGAGGGGCTGCTCGCGGCCGAGCAGGACGCCGGCCGCAAGGCCGCCGTGGAGCAGGCGATGGCGGCCGGCCGCCGTTATGTGGAGAGCTGCCAGTATGGTCACACCACACCGCCCGAACTGGCGGAACAGTTCCGGGTGGCAGACGAGCAGGTGCTGGCCCCGATCCGGGCACTGCTCGGCCTCGGCGAGGCGGCCACCGTGTCGAGCGCCGCCGCCCCCCTGCCCCCCGAGGTGGCCGCGTTCTTCGCCGGCCTGGGCATGAAGATCCTCGACATCTATGGCATGACCGAGACCACCGGCGCCTTCGCCTCCAACACGGTGGATCGCTTCAAGGTCGGCACCGTCGGGCAGCCGTTCCCCGGGGTGGAGGTCAGGATCACCGAGGACGGCGAGATCCTTACCCGCGGGCCGCTCAACACCCCCGGCTACCTCAACAAGCCTGACCTGACCGCTGCGCTCATCGACGAGGAGGGCTGGCTGCACACCGGCGACGTCGGCAGTCTCGACTCCGACGGCTTCCTGTCGGTCGTCGACCGCAAGAAGGAACTGATCATCACGGCGGGCGGGGAGAACATCTCACCGGCGACGATCGAGAACCTGCTGGTCGCTCACCCACTGGTCGGCCAGGCGCTGGCCTTCGGGGACCTCCGCCCGTACGTGGTCGCGCTGCTGACCCTGGACGGCGATGTGGCGCCCGCCTGGGCCAGGGCGCGCGGCATCGAGGCCGACTCGCTGGCGGAACTGGCCACCCACCCGGTAGTGCTGGCCGAGGTGGAGCAGGCAGTGAGTGCGGCGAACCAGCGGCTGGCCCGGGTCCAGCAGGTCAAGCACTGGCGGCTGCTGCCGGTGGAATGGACGGCTGACACCGAGGAACTCACCCCGACCCTCAAGCTCAAGCGAAGGATCGTCCACGCCAAGTACTCCGACGACATCGATTCCCTCTACAGCGGCTGAGCCCTGGCGGCCCAGGTCGGGATAAGGTCGGCAGCGGAGGCGTCCGGGTGCCTGGTGGCCCCCCCGGTCTTCAAAACTGGTGGACGGCGCTCCGCGTCGTCGGCGGGTTCGATTCCCGTCCGCCTCCGCTGAGCTGGTGAGACGTGGCTGCGCGGATGACCGGGCGGGCGCCTCCCGGTGTGTTCCCTGCTGGCCAGAGCAGGGCTTCGGGGAACATCCGGGGAACACTCGTTCATGATCCGTCTCCTTCCACGAGCTTGGCGACCGCCTCCGCGGCGGCCCGGTGGGCCTGCGCCTCGATGTGGGTGTAGTGGGAGGTCATGGCCTGGTCGGCGTGGCCCAGTGTCTTGCGCCGGATCTCCGGGTCGACCTCGGCGTCGCGGGCGAGGCTGGCCGCGCTGTGCCGGCCCTCGTGCAGCTTGATCACTGGCAGTCCGGCGGCTCGCGCGATCGCCTTGAACCGCCGGCTCACGTAGTCCGGTTTCCACGGCGTGCCGTCGTCCTTGCAGAACACGAGGTCGTGGTCCTGCCATGCCGTCCCGGCGGCCAGCCGGGCGGCTAGCTGCTGTTTGCCGTGCTCCCGCAGCAGCGCGATCGTGTGCTCATCGAGCCAGATCTTGCGCTCGCCTGCCTGGCTCTTGCGCTCGCCTTCGATGACGTGGGCGCCCACTAGCAGGAGGGTTCGCGCCACGGCGAGATACCCAGCGTCCAGGTCCGCTCTGCTCCACCGGAACCCGCAGACCTCAGCCCGCCGCGCGCCTCTCAGCACAACGATGCGGAACAGCAGCCCGAGCGGGTCATCAGCAGCGGTGGCGAGAAAATGAGCTGCCTGCTCGGCGCTCCACCGCTGGGCTTCCTCGCGCTCCTCCGGCTCGAGTTCGATCGCGTACACCGGGTTGAACGACATCCGCCGGGTCTTGCGGACCTCGAAGTTGCAGAACTCGCGCAGCGCGGCGTAGACGCGGTGCTGGCTAGCCACACCGACCAGCCGGGGCCGCGAGCGCACCTCGTCGTCCACCCTGACCAGCGCCCGGCTGTCGACGCTCCGCGCGGCTATCTCGGCATTGATCCGCTCGATCCGCTCGAATACGGCCGCGCAGTGACCGCCGTTGAGCCGCTCGGCCGGCACTTCTGCGAGCACCGGGATCAGCCAGTGCTGCCCGATCTGCTCCAGGCGCTCGCGCGCGCTTGGACGGAGGCGCTTTTTGCCTGCGAGCCAGGACTGCCACGCTTGCTGGAAGGCCACCCCGGGCGCGCCAGGATCCGCGCTGATGCCGATCCGGCGGCTGACGTCCGCAACGGCAGGCAACTGGCCGCCGTGCTTGGTGGCAGAGAAGATCATGTCGCCGATCGCGGTGAACTGGTGGAGCGCGTACGCGTTCGCGCGTTTCGAGGGCAAGCGGCTGCCCACCTCGCTGGAGTGGGAGGCTGCGGCCCGCGGGTTCGACGGGCGCCTGTTCCCCTGGGGCAACGAGGTGGACCTCGCTGTGGTGACCTGCGCCGACTCCTGGAGCGACCACCCGCTGATCACGTACGAGGCGTGGCGGGCAGAACTCGACCGGGGACGGCTCGGCGACGCGCTGCCCAGCCCGGTCGACGCGCACCCGGGGAACGTCTCGCCGTTCGGGATGCGGGAGATGGCCGGGAACGTGTGGGAGTGGACCTCGACCGTGCTCGACGACCTCAACGAGGCCGTCATCTGCGGCGGCTCCTTCGACAACCCATACCGGGCGGTGCAGGCGTCATCGAAGGGCACCTACCGGCGCCGCGGCGCCAGCAACGCGGTCGGCTCCCGCTGCGCGGAGGAGGTGTGATACGGGTGGGCCATCTGAGGTGCCCGAGCGGTGAGGCTGGTGCTGAGCAGGAAGGTGTCGTTGCGGGCACCTACTTCGTCCGCGACGACAAGACCGGTGCCGTCTACTCCTTCAGCTATGCCGACATCGTTACCGAGGGCTTCCGCACCATCCGCACCGGCGAGCGCGTCCGCTTCCTAACCGGTCCAGCCGAGCCGGGCAACGCACTCTATGTGATCCGTCTCGACATGCCAGAGGTAGAGCAGTACTACGGTTGATCAGCCTGTTCAGGGCCGCGCTGGTCCGGCGTGCCTCAGTGGGGTGGTATGCCGCTGGCGGGGGCGGGCGGCTGGGACCCGGGGTAGGGGGTGACCGGGCCGGTGGGTGTGTCGTCGGTGGTGACGACGCCGGTGAGGGGGGTGATGGTGGTGCCGCGGGTGACGCCGATGTAGGCGCCGGTGACGCCGGCGTGGCTGGTGGGTGAGTAGCCCAGCGGGGCGACGGCCGGGCCTTGCGGCAGGCCGGCTGTGATCGCGTTGACCAGGTCCTGGCGGGACGGGTTCGGGCCGGCCCGCAGCATCGCCTCGGTGAAGGTGTAGGCGGCGGCCATGCCGTCGATGACGTTGGTGTCGAACGGCAGTTTGGGGATGTACCGGTGGTGGATTGTGCGGAACAGGGTGATCCAGCTGCTCGATGCCGAGTCGGCCGGGGGCAGCCAGCCGTCGGTGATGATCCCCTGGGTCAGCGCGCTGGCCGGGCCCGCGGGCGTTGCGCCGGTGGTCTTGGCCAGCAGGGCGGTCAGGGTGGCCGGGTCTGCTCCCTCGTTGGCGGCCACCAGCCGGGGGTGGTAGTTCAGGCGGGTCATGGCGGTCAGCAGCGCGGCGGTGGCCGCCGGGCCGGAGAAGGCCACGACCACTTGGGCGCCGCTGGCTTTGAGGGCCGCAGCCTGGGAGGCGGCCGGAGTGGCGGGCTGGGTGGTAGTGAGTTGTCGGCTGGTCAGCTCATAGCGCAGGCCCCGGACTCCATCCAGGCCAGCTTCGCCGCTGGAGTAGGTCAGGCCGATCCTTTCGTTCTTGAAATGCTGGGCCAGGTAGGCGCCCAGGATCTTGCCTTCCCGCACGTAGTCCAACTGCCAGCCGAAGGTTTCCGGGGCGGTGGGCGGGGCGTCGAAACACGGGCAGCCTGACACGCCGAAGACGTCGGGCACGCGCGCCGCGTTCAGGAACGGTGTCACCGTCAGGTGCGGGGCGGTGCCGGCGGCGTTGAAGATCGCCAGGACGTTGTCCTGCTGCACCAGCTGGTGCACGATCGAGGGGGCCAGCGCCGGGCGGCCCTGGTCGTTGAGGTACTTGTAGATGATCTTGCGGTGGTAGATCCCGCCGTGGGCGTTGACGTAGGCGAAGTAGGCGGCCGACGCCGGGGCGATCTCGCTGGCGCCGGGCGCGGCGGCGCCGGTCAGCGGCTGATAGCTGCCGATCGTGATCGACCCGGACAGCACCCCCGGCGCGCCGGCGACCGGCGAGGAAGTGTGGTGAGGGGCGGAACTGCACCCGGCCGCCGCCAGGGCCATGGCGGTAAGCCCGGCGGCAACCGCCAATCTGGCCCGTGATGGTCTGCTCATCCGATGTCCACCTCCGCGCTCGCCACAGACCCCACGCGTGGCGGCCATATCAGCCGCCACGCAAAGTATGTTCAAAAAGGCCGTAACTGGCTTTAGCTGATGCCTGGCAGGTTCCTGCCACAGACCACCCGTGCCGTGACGCCATTTCCCCTGGCTGTGGCGCATTGGTGGCTAATGGCGGCTTTCGGCCTGGCAGGTTCCTGCCAGAGTGCACTTATTGACCGGAAACACCCAGCAATCTGACCTTTGTCCCATGACCCCGCTGTGGGCGTGCCTTCGGGCCCCACCTGGGGTCATGCCGGTTCATCCGAGGGATAGCAGGCAACTATCTGTCAGATGTCAGTTCGGGGGCGGGTGTGCTGGGAGCGGGTGCTCTTGTGATCCCAGGTGCTGAGCCGGTGGCCCCCTTCTTTGGGGCAACGTCCCTGGTTAGCGGGATCCTTGCGATCGGCGCCTATGGAGCCGGTCATGACTGGCATGATGTAGAAGCGAACCTGGTCGCTACACTCGTCTCTATCCCGACTGGCGGTATCGGCGACGAGCGCATCGTCGGGCTAACTGTTAAAGGTCTTGCTCGTGCATACGTCAGGGACGGGATAACAGGAGGGTTATTCAGGCGAG
>DPMS01000018.1 GCA_003541285.1 Actinomycetota bacterium | reverse complement strand
GGAAGGAGTCCCCGTGAAGACCCGATCGATAGCCGACTACCTGTCCCGGCACCCGTTCTTCGCCGACCTGGACGCCGGGTCCATCGCCGAACTGGCCGGCTGCGCCATCAACGAGCACATCCGTACGGGTGAGTACCTGTTCAGGGAAGGCGGTGGGGCGGACCACTTCTATGTCATCACCCGCGGCCGGATCGCGCTGGAACTGTTCAGCCCGGCCACCGGGCCGCTTGTGCTGGACTCCGCCGGCGAGGGCGAAGTGCTCGACTGGCCCTGGCTGATCCCGCCCCACCGCTGGTTCTTCGACGCCAGGGCGGTGGAGCCTACCAGCGTGATCTCGCTGGATGCGGCCTGCCTGCGCGGCAAATGCGACGCGGACCCGCGGCTCGGCTACCACCTGACCCAGCGGGCCGCCCAGACGATGTCACACCGGCTGCAGGCCACCCGGGTGCGCCTGCTGGATGTCTACGGCTCCCGGTGACCAGCGCCCGATGACTACAGTCAGCCCCAGTCCGCAGGCACCGGGATCACCCCTGGTGCCACGTCCGTTCCGGGTCCTCGCCACCCGGGCGGAGACCGCCGACACCACCACGCTGACCATGGAACCGGTCGACGGCACCCCGCTCGGCTTCTCCGCCGGGCAGTTCACGATGATCGGCAGCTTCGGGGGGAGCGAGGCTCCCATCTCGGTGACCAGTTCCCCTGCCGCAGGCGGCCCCATCGAGCAGACCATCCGCGACATGGGCGGGGTCACCCACGCACTGGCCACGGCGGCGCCCGGCGACATCCTGACGGTGCGCGGCCCGTACGGGACCGGGTGGAATGTCACGGACGGAGCGGGCGGGGACCTGGTCATCGTGGCCGGCGGTATCGGCCTGGCGCCGTTGCGGTCGGCGCTGCTTGAGGTGCTGGCCGCCCGCTCCGGTTACCGGCGGGTCTGTCTGCTGTACGGCGCCCGCTCCCCGGCCGAACAGGTGTTCCGTGACGATCTGGCCAGGTGGGGCGGGGGAGAGGGCGGCGTCGCGCTCGACGTCACCGTGGACCGGGCCGATCCCGGCTGGCCGGGCCGGGTCGGGCTGGTCACCAACCTGATTCCGGGCGCCGAATTCGACCCGGCGCGGACGCTGGCGCTGGTGTGCGGGCCGGAGGTGATGATGCGGTTCGTGGCCGCGGCGCTGACCGACGCCGATGTGCCCGCCGGGCGGATCAGGGTCTCGCTGGAACGCAACATGAAGTGCGGGATCGGCCTGTGCGGGCACTGCCAGCTGCGGGAATTGTTTATCTGCACCGACGGTCCCGTGCTGCCCTACGACCGGGTAGCTGACCTCATGGCGCTGCGGGAGCTCTGACGTGACCAGCCCCAGGACGGCCGGCCCCAGGACCGACGGCGCCAGGCCCAAGCTCGCGGTGTGGAAATTCGCGTCCTGCGACGGCTGCCAGCTCACGCTGCTGAACTGCGAGGACGAACTACTCACCGTCGCCAGCCAGATCGAGATCGCCTACTTCCCCGAGGCGACCAGGGCGACGGTGGCGGGCCCGTACGACCTGTCGCTGGTGGAGGGATCCATCACCACCCCTGGCGACGCCGAACGCATCCTCCAGGTCCGGCAGGCGTCCCGGCGGCTGGTCACCATCGGGGCGTGTGCCACCGCCGGCGGCATCCAGGCGTTGCGGAACTTCGCCGACGCTGAGCAATTTCGTTCGGCCGTATATGCCCACCCGGAGTACATCGCGACCCTGGCGGAGTCAACGGCCATCGCCGCGCACGTGCCGGTCGATTTCGAACTGCACGGCTGCCCGATCGACAAGGGCCAGCTGCTCGCGGTGCTGACCGCGTTCCTGCATAACCGCAAGCCGCCGATACCCGGCTACAGCGTGTGCGTGGAATGCAAACGGCGCGGCACTGTCTGCGTGATGGTCGCCCACGGCACGCCGTGCCTGGGCCCGGTGACGCACGCGGGGTGCGGCGCGCTGTGCCCGGCCTACGGCCGCGGCTGCTACGGATGCTTCGGGCCGCAGGACACACCCAGCACCGCCGCCCTGGCGGGCAGGCTCGCCTTCCTCGGCATGCCGGGCCGGGACGTGCAGCGGGTGTTCGCCACCTTCAACGCCGCTGCGCCGACGTTCCGGGCACAGCACGAGCGGCAGCGGGAGGAGGCCGGATGAGCGGTGGTGAGACCCCGGAAACCGGCAACGGGGACCAGGCCCACGGAAACCAGGCCCACGGGGACGGGGCAGCCGGGGAGAAGGCCAGCCGGACCCTGCACGTGGCCATGCTCGCCCGGGTGGAGGGCGAGGCATCCATGCGGGTGCGGGTCGAATCCGGTCAGGTCAGCGAAGTCGAACTGCGTATCTTCGAGCCACCCCGGTTCTTCGAGGCGCTGCTGCGCGGCCGGGCCTGGACCGAACCGCCGGATATCACCGCCCGCATCTGCGGAATCTGCCCGGTCGCCTACCAGATGAGTGCCTGCCAGGCGATCGAGGACGTCTGCCAGGTCACCATCCCGCCACCGCTGGCGAACCTGCGCAGGCTGCTGTACTGCGGGGAGTGGATCGAGAGCCACGCGCTGCACGTCTACCTGCTGCACGCGCCCGACTTCCTCGGCTATGCCAGTGCCATCGACCTGGCACGCGAGCACCGGGACGCGGTGGAACGCGGGCTGCGCCTGAAGAAGGCCGGGAACGCGATCATGACCGTCATCGGCGGCCGGGCCGTCCATCCGGTGAACGTGCGGGTGGGCGGCTTCTACCGGCTGCCCAGCGCCGAGGAGATGCGCGGCCTGCGGGCGGCCGTGGCGGCGGCGCTGGACGACGCGCTTGCCACTGTCGGGTTCGTCGCCGGGTTCGACTTCCCCGACTTCACGCACGAGGCGACCTACGTCTCGCTGCGGCCCGCGGCGGGCTATCCGATCGAGGCGGGCCAGGTGGTGACCAGCGGCGGGGTGACGTTTCCGGTGGCCGAGTTCGACGTGCACGTCACCGAGGAGCAGGTGCCGCATTCCCATGCCCTGCACGCCCGGCTGCGCGGTCCTGGACTGGACGACGCCGGCCCTTACCTGGTCGGCCCGCTGGCCCGCTACTCACTCAACTCAGCCGCCCTGTCGCCGCTGGCCGCACAGGCGGCGAGCGCGGCCGGGCTCGGGCCGGTCTGCCGCAACCCGTTCCGCTCCATCATCGTGCGCGCGGTGGAACTCACCTACGCCTGCGAGGAAGCGCTGCGGCTGATCGACGAGTGGGAGGGTGCCCCGGCCCCCGCGGTGGCGGTGGCGCCGGTGGCGGGAACCGGCTACGGCGCTACCGAGGCGCCACGGGGCCTGCTCTACCACCGCTACCAGCTGGCCGGTGACGGCACCATCACCGATGCCCGGATCGTGCCGCCGACATCCCAGAACCAGATCAGCATCGAGCAGGACCTGCGGAACTTCGTCCAGCCCCGGCTGGGGCTGGAATCGGCCGAGCTTACCCGCCAGTGTGAGCAGGCGATCCGCAACTACGACCCGTGCATCTCCTGCGCGACGCACTTCCTCGACCTCACCGTGGTTGATGACACCGTGATTGATG
>DPMS01000019.1 GCA_003541285.1 Actinomycetota bacterium | reverse complement strand
GCCGGGTCGAACGGGTCCGACCATGCGGCCTTCAGGTACAGGGCGTCGGTGAGCAGCCAGGCGACCTGGTCCAGCGACCCCGGCGGCATCAGCGCGCCGATGTGGCCCCGGGTCTCGGCCGCGATCGCCGCGTTGATGGTCTGGCGCGCGGTTTCCGGCTCGGTCAGCAGCGGCACGTTCGCCATCGACGCGCCGTAACCGGCCCGCAGTTGCGCCAGGTATCCGCTGCTGGCCGGCATGGAGGGGTCCGCCCAGATCCGGTTGCTGACCGTGAAGGTGACCCCGGGCCGGTTCAGCGAGTTGAGCAGCCGCGCCCGGGTCCGCAGCCCGGCCACCAGGGCCGGCGATGACGCGGTGGGCAGGTGGAGCACCTGCGCCATGGCGGCCGCGGTGATGCCTCGCGCCCCCAGGTAAGCCATGCCCAGCCCGGAGGCCAGGCTGGCCGGTGAGAGCACCTCGTTCGCGCCCGGCTGCGGCCGGCAGGCGGCAGCAAGGGCATCCAGGCCGAACGCTGTGTCGGCGCGGCCGTAGGCGCGCAGCGTGGCGGCTTGCCGCACGGTCAGGGTGGCCGGGAGGGNNGCGGTCGGCAACACGACCAAGGCGCTCACCAAGGGCTACGCCATCGGGTCGGCGGCGCTGGCGGCGAGCACAGCCGCCCCGGCGATGGCGGCGAGGCGGGAAAGGTGATTCATGCCACTTCGACGGACGGCAGGACAACTCGGTTCCGCTGACCGGAATGCCCGGCGGCGGATTTACCGTAGAGAACATGAGCCACCCCGCAACCAGCCGCGACGCGGTCGAGCAGCACTTCGCTGACTCCGTCCTGAAGCTGCGGGCATCCGCCACACCTGCCTCGTTCAGCGGCGGAGGTTTCCCCGGTCCGGTCCGGGCCGGCTCCGCGCTGACCGGGGACCACTGCCTGGAACTGTTCGACGCCCAGCTTGCCAGCCGCCACCTCGACCTGGCCGCGCGCTGGCTGCGCGAGCGCGGGGCCGGTTTCTACACCATCGGCTCATCGGGTCATGAGGGCAACGCGGCGGTCGCGGCGGCGCTGCGGGGCGACGACCCGGCGCTGCTGCATTACCGTTCCGCCGCGTTCTACCTGGTGCGCGCCGGCAACGCCCGCCCGGCCCGGGACGGCGTGCGGGATGTCCTGCTCGGCCTGGTCGCCGCCGCGGAGGAGCCGATCGCCGGCGGACGGCACAAGGTGATCGGCCACGCGGATCTGCACATCCTCCCCCAGACCTCCACGATCGCCTCCCATCTGCCCCGCGCGGTCGGGGTCGCGTTCGCGATCTCCCGCGCCGCCCGGCTGGAAGCCGCGGCCCGCTGGCCGGCCGACGCGATCGTGGTCGCGAGCCTGGGGGACGCCTCGGTCAACCACTCGACCGCGGTGGGGGCGCTCAACACCGCCGCGTACTGCACCTACCAGCGCCTGCCGCTCCCGCTGCTGGTGGTCTGCGAGGACAACGGGCTCGGCATCAGCGTGCGCACGCCGCCCGGTTGGGTGGCGACGGCGGCTGCCGCCCGGCCCGGCATCCGATACTTCCACGCCGACGGGTCCGATCTCGCCGACGTCTACGACACCGCCCAGGAAGCCGCGGCCTGGGTCAGGCAGCACCGCTCCCCCGCCTTCCTGCATCTGTCGATGGTGCGCCTGGGCGGGCACGCGGGAGCGGATGCTGAGGCCGCCTACCGGGACGCCCGGGAGATCGCCAGCGAGATGGCAGCCGACCCGCTGCTCGGCACCGCCCGGCTGCTGGTCGAGGCCGGCGTCCTCACCCCCGCCGAGGTGATGGACCGCTATGAGCGCACCCGGGCCGACGTGCTGGAACTCGCGGCGGAGGTGGCCGGGGCGCCACGGCTGGCCAGCGCGGCGGAGGTGATGGCGCCGCTGGCACCGCGCTCTCCCGACGCGGTCTGGGGCGGCGCTATGCTGGCCGCCGGCGAGGACCGCCGGCGGGCCGCGTTCGGGGACCGCCTGCCGGAAACGGCCGGCCCGCTCACCCTGGCCCAGACCATCAACGCCACGCTCGCCGACGCGCTGGCTGCCCGGCCCGAGATGCTGGTGTTCGGTGAGGATGTCGCCCGCAAGGGCGGCGTGTACGGGGTGACCCGCGGCCTGCTGGCCCGTTTCGGCGCCGGGCGGGTGTTCGACACCGTGCTGGACGAGCAGTCCATCCTGGGCCTGGCGCTGGGCGCAGGGGTGGCCGGGCTGCTGCCGGTGCCGGAGATCCAGTACCTGGCCTACCTGCACAACGCCGCCGACCAGATCCGCGGCGAGGCCGCCACCTTGTCCTTCTTCTCCCAGGGACAGTACCGCAACCCGATGGTGGTGCGCATCGCCAGCTATGCCTACCAGGAGGGTTTCGGCGGGCACTTCCACAACGACAACGCGGTGGCGGCGCTGCGGGACATCCCCGGCCTGATCATCGCCTCCCCCGCCCGGCCCGAGGATGCGGCCCCGATGCTGCGCACCTGCCTGGCCGCCGCGGCCGCCGACGGCAGTGTCTGCATCTTCCTGGAACCCATCGCGCTGTACCACACCCGCGACCTGTACCGCGCCGCCGACGGCGGCTGGCGCGCGCCGTATGACCCACCAGAGCGCTGGGCGGCCGGGCATGCGCCGGCCGGGCAGGCCAGGACCCACGGGACCGGCACCGATCTGACGATCATGACGTTCGGCAACGGGCTGCGGCTGAGCCTGCGGGCGGCGGCCCGGCTGACCATGGAGGGCATCGGCTGCCGGGTGGTGGACCTGCGCTGGCTGGCACCGCTGCCCGCCGAGGACATCCTGCGCGAGGCGCGGGCGACCGGGCGGGTGGTGATCGCGGACGAGACCCGGCGCACCGGGGGCGTGTCGGAGGGAGTGATGGCGATCCTCGCTGACGACCGTTTCGGCGGCTGGGTGACCCGGGTGACGGCCGAGGACAGCTTCATCCCGCTCGGCGACGCGGCGGATACTGTGCTGCTCTCACAGCAGAGCATCGAGGCGGCCGGCCGGGCCCTGATGCGCTGACCGGGCGGCCCGCCGGATCTGCCGGGGGCTGGAATATGCGCTGACGGCACGCTCCGCGCGTGCCTAGCCCGTCAGGTGGGCCATGAGCGCGGCTGAGACCTCGGCGGCGTGGGAGACGTTCGCCAGGTGCGCCCCGCCCAAGATCACCCGCAGCTGCTCACGCCTGCGGGTGAACCAGCGGCCCACCACCTGCCGGGAGATGGACACGAGCCCCGCCGAACGCACCTGTGCCGCCCGGTCCAGCCACGCCTCGGCCGGCGGCAGGCAGGCGGAGGTGCAGCACAGGCCGAGTGCATCGATTCGCTCCGGCGCGCTGGCCGCCAGCCACATGCCGATCATCCCGCCGAGCGAGATGCCGCAGTAGGAGGCGGTGTGCACGCCGAAGTCATCGAGCAGCCGGAGCACGTCCGCGGCCAGCTCAGCGATCGTGTAGGGGCCGGATGGGGCCGGGGATCCACCGTGGCCGCGATGCTCGTAGCGCAGCAGCCGGAAGCGCTCACCGAGCACCGCCACCTGCGGCTCCCAGATCTCCCGGGTGGTGCCGAGCGAGTTGCCGAGTACGAGCACCGGCGCGCCCGCCGGTCCCTCCAGTGATGCGACCAGCCGCTCGGGCATCGAGGAAGGCCGTTTCCCGCCCGCCGTGGGGGGCAGCGTCATCCCTGCTACATCTGCCGCGCGAGCTGGGCCTCCAGCTCGCCGAGCACCCGGTAGCAGCGCAGCACGCCGGCCACACTGGAGTTCGGCTCGCGTCCCTCCCGGACCGCCGCGACGAACTCGCGGTCCTGCAGTTCGATGCCGTTGGTGGACACGTCCACCTTGGACACGTCGACCGGCTCCTCGCGGCCGGTGACCAGGTCGTCGTACCGGGCGATGTAGGTGCCGTTGTCGCAGATGTAGCGGAAGAACGTGCCGAGTGGGCCGTCGTTGTTGAAGCTCAGCGACAGCGTGCAGATACGGCCGCTGGGCGTCCGCAGCTGGATGGACATGTCCATCGCGATGCCCAGCTCGGGATGGATCGGCCCCTGCACGGCGTTGGCGATCTGGACGTCCTCGCCGGCCTGGTACTGGAACAGGTCGACGGTGTGCGCGGCGTGGTGCCAGAGCAGGTGATCGGTCCAGCTGCGGGGCTGGCCGAGCGCGTTCATGTTCGTGCGGCGGAAGAAGTACGTCTGCACGTCCATCTGCTGGATCGACAGCTCACCCGCGGTAATGCGCCGGTGGATCCACTGGTGCGAGGGGTTGAACCGGCGGGTGTGCCCGACCATGCAGACCAGGCCGGTCTCCTGCTGCACCCGGTCCACGTCCTGCGCGTCCGCCCAGCTGTCGGCGAGCGGGATCTCNNGAGGACCTGGTCCAGGTCGGTCGAGGCGTGCCCGGCGCCGTACTTCCGCGCGACCTCCTCGGCCTGCTCCAGCCTGCGGCTGACAACGGATGTGACGGTGACGCCGTCGATGTTGGCGAGCCCGTCGAGGTGCTTGATGCCGAAGGCACCGGCTCCGGCAAGAGCGATCCGCATGTTCTGGCTCTCCTCCTGGCGTTAGGCGTCGGCGGGCCGCAGCACGATGTGCCCGACCGCGGTGTTCGATCCTGGGACGTGGTAGAAGCGGTACAGCTCCTCGGCCTCGGGGCCCATGGCGCCCCGCATGATCAGCTGCATGACCAGCTCGATTCCCTCGGAGCCCGCCTCCCGCACGTACTCGATGTGAGGGATCTTCGCCAGGCCCTCGGGGTCCTTGACCAGCCGGTTGAGGAAAGCGGTGTCGAACTCGGAGTTGATGAAGCCCGCGCGGGGTCCCTGCAGCTGGTGGCTCATGCCGCCGGTGCCCCAGACGTGGACCGTGAGGTCCTCGCCGTAGCTCTGCACGGCCCGCCGGATCGCCTGGCCCAGCCGCAGGCAGCGGTGGCCGGTCGGCGGCGGGTACTGCACCACGTTCACGGCGAGCGGGATGACCTTCACCGGCCACTCGTCGGGCTGGCCGTAGACCAGGGACAGCGGCACCGTGAGGCCGTGGTCGACGTCGAGTTTGTACATCAGGGTGAGGTCGAACTCGTCGAGGATGAGCGACTCCGCCAGGTGGGCTGCCAGATCCGGATCCCCGTGCACGACCGGGACCGGGCGCGGGCCGTACCCCTCGTCAGCCGGCTTGAACTCGTCGGCGCAGCCGAGCGCGAACGTGGGCACCAGCTCCGGCGTGAACGCGGAGGCATGGTCGTTGTAGACCAGGATCACCACGTCCGGCACGTTCTCCTTGGCCCACGACTTGGTCCAGTCGTACCCCTCGAAGAGCGGCTTCCAGTACGGCTCCTGCGTCTTGCCGAGGTCGATCGCGGCGCCGATGGCCGGGATGTGGCTGGTGGTCAACCCAGCAGTGATGCGGGCCATGTCACTTACCTTCCTTCACGGAGCGCCAGCCTTCCGGCGAGCGCCCGCCGTTCAGCATCATCTGCTGGTAGTCCGGCACCGACATGCCGGTCATGGTGCTCACCGCCTGGACGTAGCTGAGCCCGTCGGTGGCGAAGATCTTCGCCAGGAAGTAGATGTTGCCGCCGAGGTCGAGCATGGCGTTGTAGTCGCGGTCGAGCACGGCCTGCTTCTGCGCCTCGGTCATCGGCCACTCGTCGAGGTAGGCCCGCTCATCGGCCTTGAACCGCTCCCGGTTCTCCTCCTTCATCAGGCTCATGCAGAACTGGTTCAGGTGGTAGCCCTGCTTCGCGCGCTTCGCGGTGAACACCCTGGTGCCGGGGATGTCATCGAACTCTGAGGTGTACGTCGTCATGAGGCCTCCCAGTACAGGCGCAGGGGATTGTCGACCAGCAGCCGGCGCTGGAGGTCATCGGTGGGGGCGATCCGCGGGATGACGTCGACGAGGGCGCCATCGTCGGGCATGTGGCTCTTCATGTTCGGGTGCGGCCAGTCGGTTCCCCACAGGACGCGGCCGGGGAACGTCTCGACGAGGTGGCGCGCGAACGGGACAACATCGGCGTAGTCCGGCGGGCCGGAGATGGACAGGCGTTCCGGGCAGCTCACCTTGGACCAGACGTTCTCGTGCTCGCGCAGGAAGCGGGTGAACAGCGCGAAGCCGGGCCCGTCGACCGGCTGCGACACATCGGGCCGGCCCATGTGGTCGACGACGACCGTCGTGGGCAGGCTGGTGAACAGCTGCCAGCGCTCGGCCAGGTCGGCGGCTTCGAAGTAGACGACGATGTGCCAGCCGAACTCGGCCACAAGGTCGGTCAGGCCGCGGTAGTAGTCATCGGGTTTGGGGTCGACCAGGCGCTTGACGAAGTTGAAGCGGATGCCGCGGACACCGGCCGCGTGCATGTCGGCAAGCTCGGCCCGCGATACGCCCGGCCGGATGGTCGCCACGCCGCGGGCCCGGTCATCGGCCGCGAGCAACGCGTCCACCAGGGCGCTGTTGTCAGCACCGTGGCAGGTCGCCTGGACGATGACGTTGCGCTCGAAGCCGAGGAAGTCGCGCAGTGCGAACAGCTGCTCCTTGCCGGCGTCGACCGGGGTGTACTTCCGTTCTGGCGCGTAGGGGAAGATGTCGCCGGGGCCGAACACGTGGCAGTGGGCGTCGACCGCGCCCGGGGGCGGGACGTAGCTGGGCTTGCTGGGGTTCGGGTGGAACGCGAGCCAGTCGGCGTCGGGCTGGAAGGTGGCAGTCATCTGCAGTTACAGTCCTCGTGCGCGCAGGGCGCTGTCGAGACGGGGATATACCCGGCGGGCGTTGCCTGAGTACACCTTCGCGGCGTCGGCCTCGGCCAGGCCGAGCGCGTCGACGTACCGTTTCGTGTCGTCGAAGTAGTGGCCGGTCTCCGGGTCGATGCCGCGGACGGCGCCAACCATCTCGGACCCGAACAGGATGTTGCCGGTGTCGATGACCTCAAACAGCAGGTCGATGCCGGGCTGGTGGTAGACGCACGTGTCGAAGAAGACGTTCTTCATGACGTGCTCACTCAGCGGCGGCTTGTTCAGCATGTCGGCGAGCCCGCGGTAACGGCCCCAGTGGTAGGGGACCGCACCGCCGCCGTGCGGGATCACCAGCCGCAGGTCCGGGAAGTCGGCGAACAGGTCGCCCTGGATGAACTGCATGAACGCCGTCGTGTCGGCGTTGATGTAGTGCGCGCCGGTCGCGTGGAAGACGGGGTTGCAGCTGCTGGACACGTGCACCATGGCGGGCACGTCCAGCTCGCACATCTTCTCGTAGATGGGGTACCAGTACCGGTCGGTGAGCGGCGGGGCGGTCCACTTCCCCCCGCTCGGGTCCGGGTTGAGGTTGCAGCCGACGAACCCGAGCTCGGTGACGCAGCGTCCGAGTTCGGCGACGGACGATTTAAGGTCGGCGCCGGGTGACTGGGGAAGCTGGCAGACGCCGATGAACGTCCCCGGGAACAGCCCGGTGACGCGCGCGATGAGATCGTTGCATGCCCGTGCCCACTCACCGCTGGCCCGCTCGTCGCCCTCGTGGTGGGCCATGGCGGACGCCCGCGGCGAGAAGATCGTCATGTCGGCGCCGCGCTCGCGGAGCAGCCGCAGCTGGTTCTGCTCGACCGACTCGCGGATCTCGCCGTCGGAGATGGCCGGGTACTCCGGTGCCGGGCGGCCCTCAGCGAACGCCGCGAGCTGGTCTTTGCGCCAGCCGGTGTGCGCCGCGGGGGCAGTCGTGTAGTGCCCGTGGCAGTCGATGATCAATGCGAAGCTCCCTGGTTCCAGACCGACGATGGCACGAAGACCTCGCCGCGCATGAGCAGACGTGCGGTGCGCAGCAGCGCCGACCTGGTCACGGCGACCGTGCCGCCGGCCTGTGTCACATCGATGGTGACGGTGAAGAAGCCGGTGGGGTGCTCGACCTCGACCTCGGTCGAGCCCTCCGTCTTGTCCGGGACGTCCGCGATCGCGTGCGCCACCGATCCGGGCAGCACACACGCCGTGGCGACGGACACCGCGCCCAGCACCCCGATCGCCTCGTGCACGCGGCGGGGGATGAACGTCCGGGTCGAGATGGCGCCGCCATGCGCCGGGGGCGACACGAGACTCATTTTCGGCACCGTCGCGTTCGTGACATCTCCGAGATTCATCAAGGGCCCGGCCGCGAGCCGGATCGCCTCGATCCGCCGGGTCAGATCAGCGTCACCCTCGAGCTCCGCCGGTGACTCGTTTCCGGACAGCCCGAGGCCGGATGCCGCGATGCACACGACCGGCATGCCATTGTCGATGCAGGT
>DPMS01000450.1 GCA_003541285.1 Actinomycetota bacterium | reverse complement strand
CCGCCGCCAGCCGCCGCAGCGCGCCGGTCACCACGGCCGTGCCCAGGCCGTACCGGCTGGCCACCTCGGCCGCGGTGAACGGCCCGTGGCAGTGCGCGTACCTGGCCACCAGGTCGCCCAGCCGGTCCGGCCCGGGCTCGGTGAAGGCGGCCGGGAGACCGACCGGCAATGGCACTCCCAGCGCATCGCGCAGCCGCCCGGCATCTTCGATCGCCGCCCACCGCGCCTCGCCGCTGATCCTGACTTCGATCACCCGCCGCCCAGCGGACAGTTCGGCCAGCCAGCCGGGCGCCGCCCCGGGTTCGGCGCACCGGTCGGCGACCTCGGCCGCCGATAGCGGGCCGATGGTTCGCAGCAGGTCAGCGGCCCCCTCCAGGTCGCGGCACGCCCGCCCGGCAGCGAGCCGCTGAAGCTCTGCCTCGGTCTGCTCCACCACCGCCGGATCGAGCAGTTCCCGCAGATCCGCCTGGCCGAGCAGTTCGGCGAGCAGGGAGGAGTCAAGCGCGAGCGCCTGGGCGCGCCGCTCGGCCAGCGGCGAGTCGCCCTCGTACATGAACATGCCCACGTAGCGGAAAAGCAGCGAGCGGCCGAACGGAGACGCCGTGGGAGTCTCCACATCCACCAGCCGGACCTTGCGGCTGGCCAGATCCCGCATGAGGGCGGTCAGGGCGGGCACGTCGAACACGTCCTGGACGCATTCCCGGACGGTCTCCAGCACGATCGGGAAGGTGCCGTACCTGGCAGCCACCGCGAGCAGCTGCGCGGAACGCTGCCGCTGCTGCCAGAGTGGGGAACGCCGGCCGGGCTGGCGGCGGGGCAGCAGCAGCGCCCGGGCGGCGCATTCGCGGAACCGCGCCGCGAACAGCGCGGAGCCGCCCAGTTCCGCGGTGACCAGCGGGTCTATCTCGTCGGCGTCGAACTCGGCGATGCCGGCCGGCGGCGGTTCGCCGGCGTCGGGCACCCGCAGCACGATCCCGTCGTCGGTATGCAGCGCCTGGACATCCATGCCCTGGTAGCGCTCGCGCAGCCGGGCGGCGATGGCCAGCGCCCACGGCGCGTGCACCCGCGACCCGTAGGGGCTGTGCAGGACCAGCCGCCAGTCCCCGAGCTCGTCCCGGAACCGCTCCATCACCAGGGTCCGGTCATCGGGCAGGTATCCGGTGGCTTCCCGTTGTGCCCCGAGATAACGGATCAGATTGCCGGCCGCCAGTTCATCAAGTCCCGCCGAACGCAGCCTCGTGGCAGCCGCCTGTTCATCCGCCGCACCGAGTTCGCGGCAGAACGCCCCGAGCGCCTTGCCCAGCTCGGCCGGCCGGCCAGGCGCGTCGCCGTGCCAGAACGGCAGTCTGCCAGGCTGACCCGGGGCGGGGGAGACGAGCACCTGGTCGGCGGTGATGTCCTCGATCCGCCACGAGGTGGCGCCGAGCACGAACACGTCACCGGCCCCGGCCTCGACCGAGTCGCAGCCGGCCATCGGGGTGACCGACCCGTCCGCCCGCTGCACCCAGTGCCGCCCCAGCGCGCCCGGTGAGCCCCCCGCCATCCCGTACGGTGCGATCCGCCGGTGGCTGGCCAGCGTGGTCACGGTCATCGGCTCGCCGAACCGGATCTCCCGCCGGCCGCCGTCACCGCCGCGCCAGTGCCCGGCCCCGCCGCTGCCGCGGCGGATCGCGTACCGCTCCAGCCGGACCGGATAGCGCCACTCCAGCACTTCGGGGTCGGTGAGCCGCGAGTTGGTCATGTGTGTCTGCACCACATCGGTCCCGGCGAAACCGTTCCCGGCCCCCGATCCGCTGGCGACCGTCTCGTAGTACTGGTGCCGCTGGTTGCCGATGGTGACGTTGTTCATCGTGCCCGAGCCCTCGGCCATCACCCCCAGCGCCGCGTACAGGGCACCGGTGATCGCCTGCGAGGTCTCCACGTTCCCGGCCGCCACCGCCGCCGGGTACTGCGGCGCCAGCATGCAGCCGGCCGGGATGATCACCTTGACCGGCTTGAGGCAGCCGGAGTTGAGCGGGATCTCGTCGGCCACCAGCGTGCGCAGCACGTACAGGACGGCGGCCATCGCCACCGAGGACGGGGCGTTGAAGTTGCCGGGAAGCTGCGGCGAGGTGCCGGTGAAGTCGATCTCCGCGGACCGTGCCGACTTGTCCACCCGGACCGCCACCTTGATCACGGCCCCGTTGTCGAGCTCGTAGGCGCACTGCCCGTCGCGCAGTGCCCCGATCACCCGGCGCACCGCCTCCTCGGCGTTGTCCTGGACGTGCTCCATGTAGGCCTGCACCACGTCCAGGCCGAAATGATCAGTCATCTTGCGCAGCTCCTGGACGCCCTTGGAGTTGGCGGCGATCTGCGCCCGCAGATCGGCCAGGTTCACCTCCGGGTTGCGGGAGGGAAACTCCGCCGAGCGCAGCAGGTTCAGCGTTTCGGATTCCCGTAGTTCGCCGTCGCGTACCAGCAGCCAGTTGTCGATCAGCACCCCCTCCTCCTCCACCCGGGTGCTGAAGGCCGGCATCGACCCCGGCGTGATCCCGCCAATCTCGGCGTGGTGCCCACGGGAGGCGACGTAGAACAGGATCTCCCGCCCTGCCTCGCCGAACACCGGGGTGACCACAGTGATGTCGGGCAGATGGGTGCCCCCGTGGTAAGGATCGTTGAGCACATACACGTCACCGGGGCACATCCGGCCGGCGTTGCGCCTGGCGATGATCTTGATGCTCTCGCCCATGGATCCCAGGTGGACCGGGATGTGCGGGGCGTTGGCGATGAGGCCGCCGACGGCGTCGAAGATCGCGCAGGAGAAGTCCAGCCGCTCCTTGATGTTGACCGAGTGTGCCGTCGCCCGCAACCGCACCCCCATCTGCTCGGCGACCGACATGAACAGGTTGTTGAAGATCTCCAGCATCACCGGGTCCACCGCCGTCCCGGCGGCCCGCCGCTCCGGCCGCGCGCTCACCCGCGTCAGCAGCAGATCCCCACGTCCGGTCACCTCTGCCCGCCAGCCCGGCTCGATCACCGTGGTCGCGAAATCCTCCACGATCAGCGCGGGTCCTGCCACCTGCCGCCCGGGTGGCAGGTCCCGCCGGCGCGCGAGCGGCACGTCGGCCCACCCACCCGACACATACATCGAAACGGATGCTCCTCTCGCCTGCTCCTGCCCGGGTACCTGGTCCGTGACCTGCTCCCGGCCGGGCTGTGCGCTGGTCCCTCCACCCGGGCCGGCTCCCGCCATGTCCGCGAGTGGCTGCGTGGCCAGCGGGGCGGAAGCCGCGGCCAACTCCACCGACACCGCCTCCACGATGATCGGCTTGCCGCGCATCAGGAACGAGAAATGCTGGCGGTACGCCTGCTCGAAGCCGGCCACCATGTCAGCCACCCCGGCCAGCGGGACCGGCAGTGCGGTGTCGGTCCCCTCGTACCGCAGGTGGGCCCGCCGCACCGCGTGGATGCGTCCCGGCTCGATCTCCTCCCGCGCGAGTTCGGCCCGCGCGTCGGCCTCCAGGCCGGTGATCACCTTGTCCAGTTCCGGAAGCAGGTCGGCGGCCAGTGGCGCCTCCACGGCGGCCTCCCGCATCGCGGTCACGTCCGCGAGCCCCATCCCGTAAGCGGACAGCACCCCGGCGAGCGGGTGGATGAACACGGAGGTGATACCAAGGGCGTCAGCCACTGCGCAGGCGTGCTGGCCGCCCGCGCCACCGAATGTGGCCAGCACGTACTGGGTCACGTCGTAGCCACGCTGCACTGAGATCTTCTTGATCGCGTTCGCCATGTTGGCGACCGCGATCTCCAGGAACCCGGCTGCGACCCGCTCAGGAGCGCCGCCGTCCCCCGCGCCG
>DPMS01000881.1 GCA_003541285.1 Actinomycetota bacterium | reverse complement strand
GGCGAACTCGATGGGGATGGGGGCGTGAGTGCCCGGCACGCCGTCGATGCGCGCGGGCCCGTCGTAGTGGACGCACCCACCCGGCGTCTGGACAAGCTCCGTCGCGAGGGTCTGGGTGTTGCGCATCCAGATCCGGACGGGTGTCACCGGGTCGCTCGCAGCCACGAGCCCCTGCTCGATCGCGAACGGTCCGACAGCGGCGAGCATATTGCCACAGTTCTGACTGTCCGAAACCTCTGCCCTGTCGGGCCAGACCTGGAGGAACAAGTACTCGACGTCTGCATTGTCGCGGGGCGACAAACTCACCACGGCCACCTTCGACGTCAGGGGGTGAGCACCCCCCACGCCGTCGATCTGCCGCTCGTCCGGAGATCCCATGGCGGCCAGCAGCACCGCATCGCGGGTCGCGGGGTCGCCGGGCAGGTCATCGGCGAGGAACATCAGGCCCTTGGACGTCCCGCCCCGCATGACGGCGCAGGGAATGGCGGTCTGGGTCACGGCGGATCCGTGTAGTCGACGTAGCGCAGTCCCCTGTCGGCGAGCCGGCCTCGCATGTCGTAGATGTCGAGGCCGAGTTCGCCGGCGGCCAGCTGTGCCCGCTTCGCCGTCTCGTTGGCCTCCCGTTTCTGGGCGGCCTCGAGCACGGTGGCGGCCTGCTCACGCGGCACGCAGACGACTCCGTCGTCGTCGGCGACGATGACATCGCCCGGCCGGACGCAGGCGCCGGCGCAGACGATCGGCGTCTGGACGTTCCCAGGTGTCTCCTTCACCGTGCCCCTGGCGGAGATCGCCTTCGACCACACCGGGAAGCCCATCTCCGTCAGGACCGCGACGTCACGCGTGCCGGTGTCGAGGACGGCCCCGCGGACGCCGTGCGCCCGCAGGCTCTCGGCGAGCAGTTCGCCCAGGTACCCGTCGCTGCACGGGCTGGTGGGGGTGACCACGAGGATGTCGCCGGGCTGCGCCTGCTCGACCGCGACGTGGATAGACCAGTTGTCGCCCGGGGCGACCTCGCAGGTCAGCGCGTTGCCGGCGATGCTGGCCGGGCGGAAGATCGGGCGGATGTCGCTTCGGAGCAGCCCGGTGCGGCCCTGCGCCTCATGCACCGTGGCCACCCCCGCCTTGGCCAGGCCATCGACGACCGCAAGATCTGTCCGAGGGGTGTTCCGCACAACTAGCGGCACGTGAATGCTCCTCTCCGTGCGAGTGGTCTTTCAGACATCGAAGAAGACGGTCTCGTGGTCGCCCTGCAGGTGGATGTCGAACCGGAAGTGACCGGGCACGTCCGGGTCGGCCACCGCGACGAGGGTCGGCACACGGGCCGGCTCGACTGACCACAGCACCGGATCGGCCGTGTTCGCCGCCGCCTCATCCGGGAAGTAGATGCGGGTCACGACCCGGTTGAGCAGGCCGCGGGCGAACACCGACACGTCGATGTGCGGCGCCTCGGTGCCGCCGTCCGGGCCCGCCGGCCGCCGCCGGCCACGCGGGTCGTCGGGGTGGCCGAACGGCCCGTCCGGGTCGGCCTGCCAGGTCTCGACCAGCGCGTCGGGCACCGGCTCCCCGGCGCCACCGGTAACCACACCGGTGATGGTGATCGCACCCGCAGTGCCCTCGGCCACCACGAACGGGCCGTCCGGCCACGGCAGGCCGATACCCAGGTAGGGGCCGGCGGTCTGGGACGGCGTCAGCTGCGCCGTCATTCCTCGTCCGGTCCCAGCGGCGGGCGCGTGGGCCGTCACCGGGCCGCTCCCTCGCTGGCAGGGACGGGCGCCTGAAGCTCGCGCAGGGCGGATAGCTCGCGCTGCGACGGCGGCGTGAGTATGTCGACGGACTCTGAGACCGCAAGGCCCCAGCCGGTCTTGGCTTTCACATCGGCGACCTCTACCCCCGGGAAGACCCCGGTCAGGGTGAGCTCGCAGGTCCGGGGGTCAGGTTCGAGGATACCCAGATCGGTGATGATCTTCCGCGGCCCAGCGCCGGTCAGTCCCAGCCGTTCCCGGTAACCAGGGCCGTCCCCGTAGCCGACCGAGGTGACGAAGTCCAGCCGCTCCACGAACGAGCGCGGGGACTGCCGCACCACCACGATCACTTCCTTGCAGGACGCGGCGATCTCGGAGGCGCCGCCCGCGCCTGGCAGGCGCACTTTCGGATCGGTGTATTGCGCGCCGATAACGGTGGTGTTGATGTTACCGAACCGGTCGATCTGCGCGGCGCCGAGGAAACCCGCGTCGATCCGTCCCGGCTGCAGCCAGTAATTGAAGATCTCCGGCACGCTCACCACCGTGTCCGCGGTCTCGGCGAGAATGCCGTCACCGATGGACAGCGGGAGCCAGCCCGGCTTGGCCCCGATCGTGCCGGACTCGTAGATGAGCACCAGGCCGGGCGCGTGCGTGGCCCGGGCCAGGTTCGCTGCCGCGCTGGGCAGCCCGATACCGACGAAGCAGGTCATGCCGTCGCGCAGTGCCCGCGCCGCGCATGTCGTCATCATCTCGTCGGAGGTGAAGCCCGTCGTGCCCTGTTCCCCCGCCCGCCTCCGGGGCGCCCGAAGGCGTCCCCTTCCCTCGTCGCTCGTGTCTCGCTCCTCAGTCCAGGCCACGCCGCGCCCCTTCGGCTCGCTCATGTGCCGGCCCCCAGCACGGCGGCTTCCAGCCATTGCCGGAAGCGCTCCCGGTCCCGGCTGATCGNNCCCGGCACCCGCGCCACGTAGCTGACCGCCCAGGACGGCAGCACGATGGCCCCGGGCTGGGGGGTCAGGTGGTCGACGATCTCCTCTACCGTGACCACCGACCGCTGCGACGCGAGCACGGCCTCTTTCTGGACCCCGGTGATCCCCCACAGCTGGACGTTCCCCGCCCGGTCGGCTCGCTGCGCGTGGATCACCGCCACATCGGGGCGCAGGGCGGCCACCGCGGTCAGGGTCTCGCCGGTGAAAGGGCAGGTGATCGGGCGGGACGCCGGGTTGCCGTCCAGCCCCCGGATACCCTCCAGGCCGGTGCCCCGGTACCCGCGCAGGACGGCGAACGGGATCCCCGAGGCGCCGGCCACGTACCGGTTCGCCATGCCGGCGTGGTTGTGCTCCTCGGTCTCCAGCGGGCCAGGCCAGCCGTTCTCGATCGCGTCGCGGAACCGGTGCAGTGACCCGGCCCCGGGGTTGCCGCCCCAGGAGAAGACCAGCTTGCTCGCGCACCCAGCCCCGATGAGCTGGTCGTAGATCACATCGGGGGTCATCCGGATCAGGGTCAGATCCCGGCGCCCCTGCCTGATCACCTCGTGCCCGGCCGCGAAGGGGATGAGGTGTGTGAAGCCCTCCATCGCCACCGCGTCACCATCGTGGACGGCCGCCGCAATAGCGCCGGCTAGTGACACGATCTCCGCCATGCCCCTTCCTGACCTCTCCCAATCCCAGAACGCCGATGATCATGTGGATCAAGTGCACGCATTCAGCACAGACGTGCGAGATACGGACACTGTAGCGGGGCGTCAGGCCGCTCGGTAAGTGCCCTCCCCGACTCACTGATCTTCGGCCAGAACCCGCTGCGCGATGGCAAAGGCCCGGTTGGCGGCCGGTACGCCCGCGTAAACGGCGGCATGGAGCAGCACTTCGGAGATCTGATCGTGGCTGAGCCCGTTGCGCAGCGCCCCGCGCAGATGCAGGGCCAGTTCCTCCTCCTGCCGCAGCGCGATCAGCGCCGTGAGGGTGATCATGCTCCGCTCGGCGCGGGAAAGACCTGGCCGGGACCAGATCTCACCCCACGCGTACCGCGTGATGAAGTCCTGGAAATCCCCGGTGAATGGCGTGGTCCCGGCCACGGCCCGGTCGACGTGGGCATCGCCGAGCACCTCCCGGCGCACTGTCGTTCCCTGTGCTGCACGCTGCACATCGTCCATGTCGCCTCCGCTGCCGACGGCGGACGCAGCCCGCCCGCCGATGCTGCCGGCGGCTGACGTCTGACGGCCGCCGATTCCATGATCATGGTGAGTTCTATGCGCCTGGCGGCGCAGGCAAACCACCACGATCATGCTTGACCGGGGGCGGCGGCATGCGCCGCGAGTGCGGCATCGACGAACCCGCCCGCCGCGCCCAGGTAACCGGACGGGTCCAGGGCCGCCTCGACCTGCCCAGACGTCAATGCCCGCCGTGGCAGCGCGGATGCGCCCGGTCAGGGGCGGAATGACTGGATGTAGAGCCAGGGCGAGCCCAGCCCGGTGGCGTCGTCGTACCCCCGCACCGCCCGCAGGGCGGCCCTGCCCCGGCCGTTGATGCCGATGGCGTACAGCGAGGCGTTCCGCTTTCCCGGGACCACGATGGACGGGAATGCGTGCCCCAGCGGGTGATCGGTGACGTCATGGAACGCGGACGTGCCGTGCCGGAGGTGGAGCACCGGGTTGGCAAACCCGAAGTCGCGGCCGGTGGCCTGCTGGGTATCGGCCTGGATGGCGGCCCACACCGGGCAGGCCAGGCTGGTGCCGCCGACCGAGCTGATCATGAAGCCGGGCCCGCCCGGCCGTGTCCACCCGACCAGCATGCCCGTGTTGAAGCTGGCGACGGCGGCGACGTCCGGGATCACGCGCATGGGCCTGGCGCTGATCGTGCCGTCCGGCAGCCGGGTGGCCAGGCTGTCCGGCACCACGCCGCGCTGGTAGAAGGGCTGGCCGAACCGGGTGCTCACCCCGCCGCCACCGGACTGGCGGTAACCCCCGGGGTACCTGCCGGGCGGGGGGTAACGCCACGACCGGCCGTCGGCGCTCAGCGGGTCAGACAGGGTTCCCCAGGAGGTCTCCCACAGGTACTGCCCGCTGGCGCCGATGGCCAGGCTGGTGCCGCCGACGGCGGTGACCCAGGGGCTGGAGGGCGGAAACTGGACCTGGGGCATGGAGGATCCTGGCATCTCCCCCGGTGCGTTGTAGCCCCGGTCACCGGTCGCGAAGTAGAAGCCGATGCCCTCGGCCGCGCCTGCCTGGAAGATCGTGTTGTAAAGCGCGTGCGGGACGGGTTCCAGATACCCCCACGAGTTGCTCACGATGCTGGCGAGGTGGCGGTTGACGATGAAGGCCAGGGCTTCCGCCAGGTCCGCGTTGTCGCAACTGCCAGCCGCGACGTAGCGGACCCCGGCGCCCAGCGCCAGCCCGTGCACCGCCTCCACGTCCAGGGTCTGCTCGCCGTACCAGCTGTCCCGCCCGCACTCGCGGGCGCGGGTGAACGGGCCGGTCTGGTATTGCCGGTACTGGCCGGGGCCGAAGCCAGGGTCGCCCGTTGCCCTGGCGAACCGGCTGGCGTCCGCCAGCAGGGTCGGCGACTGGTATGCGTCCATGATCGCCAACGTCTGGCCCGTGCCGGACGTGCCCGATCCGGTGACGTGGTAGGCGCTGCGCAGCTGCCGCGGGGAATAGCCGCAGATTACCGACGGCCAGTGCCTGCCGTAGGCGGCAGGTGCAGCGGACGCGATCCGCTCGCCCCAGTAGCGGGAGCAGGGTGGGACCACCGCCTGGGGCCGCGGCCTGGCCAGCCCGGGGGAAGCCAGCCCCGGCGCCGTGTTCAGCCCGGTGACCGCGAGCACCGCGGGGGCCACTGCGGCCGGGGCGCTAGCCGCCCGGATGGGCGCGCGGTACACGTGCCCGCCTGGACCACGGTAGTAGCCGAAGCTCACCCCGAACGCCTTGCTGACTGCGGTGATCGGGCCGCGCGCGGCCACGTACCCGCCGGCGACGCCCCCAGCGGAGACCCTGATGATGGCCAGCCCTGCCGAGCTCAGCCACGATCTCACCGCTGTCACACGAGCCGGAGTCGGGCCGAACCGCGCGCGGGCCTGACGGGGCGTGAGGTAGTGCTGGTAGCCCGGGCTGCCGGGAGTGGACACGGCCGCGGCGAACGCGGCCAGCCCGCCCCGGTCCCGGCCAGCCAGGTAGAGCCGGGCGGTCACGCTACCGCGGGTCACTGGCCGTCGCGTCACCTCGCGCGTGGGAATCGCCCAGGCCGGATGGGTCTCCGCGATGGGCCTCCTGCTCCCCTGACCCGGCGGGCCCGCCGAGCCCGCGGCGGCCGCCAGGGCGGGCATGCTCACCACGAGCACCCCGGCGACCGCGGCGCCGGCCATGGACGAGCGCGTCGCGAGTGGCATAAAACCCCTCCCCATCTTTTCACCTTATGTAGTCTTGCAATTACTTTAAGTGAGAAAACGGGGGACACTCCGGCTGGGTCAGGCTGGCCGGTATGCCGGGCTGGCCGCGCGGACAGCCAGCCCGGTCAGCAGGCCGGCCACGAAGCCGAACACATGCGCCAGATAGGCGACCCCGCCGCCGGCCGCGGCGTGGCCGATCGAGTCCACCCACTGCAGCACGAACCAGAGCCCGAGCACGAGCCAGGCCGGGATGCGGACCGGGATGAAGAGCAGGAACGGGACCAGGCTCCATACCCTCGCCCGCGGATAGAGCGCCAGGTACGCGCCGAGCACCCCGGAGATGGCACCGGAGGCGCCGATCAGCGGCCCGGCCGATCCCGGGTACACCACCGCGAAACCGTACGCGGCGACATACCCGCACGCCAGATAGAACAGCAGGTATGGAATCTTACGGAAGCGGTCTTCGACGTTGTTGCCGAAGATGAGCAGGAACACCACCACATTCAGCGCGATCAGCACGTAGGTGGCCCAGGGGGTCCGGCGAAGCGGATTCAGGTCGTGAACGGGGATCACCATGGACCAAGCGTCCCAGGCACCACCTTCCGGCGCACGTGGCCGTCTACCGGGTGCCGTCGGCCGGCTGGCTGAGGGCATCGCACAGACGGCCCTGGCATCGCTCACCGGCTACGCCGGGCTGGTCAGCCCGCGCACCGCGGACGCGATCGTCCGCCTCGCCGACAGCACCACCCGGCGGGTGATACCCACCAGCATCGCCGGGCGCACCTACATCGCCTTCGTGGTGCCCAGGCAAGGGCGGGTGACGAGGCTCTCGCTCTACACGGCGGGGGGACCCTGTTCGCCGCGACCACGCGGATCCCTGCCAGCTCCCACTAGGCAAGACCGGGGGGCAGTGCCCTATCGTCAGCGTTATGACCACGTTCTCTTCACCCGAGGGCGGTCCCGGACTGCCCCAGCGCCGTCGCCTCGTGACCGAGATCCCAGGTCCCGCCTCCCGCCAGCTGCTCGCCCGGCGCGAGAGCGCCGTCGCCCGCGGCGTCAGCAACATGCTGCCGGTCTTCATCACCGCTGCCGGTGGCGGCGTGCTCGTCGACGCCGACGGCAACTCGCTCATCGATTTCGGCTCCGGCATCGCGGTGACCTCCGTCGGCAACAGCGCGCCGCGGGTTACCAGCCGGGTCCAGGAGCAGGTGGCACAGTTCACCCACACCTGCTTTATGGTCACGCCGTACGAGGGTTATGTGGCGGTGTGCGAGGAGCTTGCCCGGCACACCCCGGGCGATCACGAGAAGCGCTCGGCCCTGTTCAACTCCGGGGCGGAAGCGGTCGAGAACGCGGTCAAGATCGCCCGCCATGCGACCGGGCGCCAGGCGGTGGTCGCCTTCGACCACGCCTACCACGGGCGTACCAACCTCACCATGGCGCTGACCGCCAAGAACATGCCCTACAAGGACAAGTTCGGCCCGTTCGCGGGCGAGATCTACCGGATGCCGATGGCGTACCCGCTGCGCTGGCCCGGCGGCCCCGAGCGGTGTGCCGCCGAGGCGTTCGACGTCGTGACCGGGCTCATCCACGCCCAGGTCGGCGAGGACAACGTGGCCGCGGTAATCATCGAGCCGATCCAGGGCGAAGGCGGGTTCGTCGTGCCGCCCGACGGCTTCCTGCCCGCCCTGGCGCAGTACTGCCGCGGCCACGGGATCGTGTTCATCGCCGACGAGATCCAGACCGGTTTCTGCCGGACCGGTGACTGGTTCGCCTGCGACCACGAGGGGGTCGTCCCGGACCTGATCACCACGGCCAAGGGGATCGCGGGCGGGATGCCGCTGGCCGCAGTCACCGGCCGGGCCGAGATGATGGACTCGGTGCACGTGGGCGGCCTCGGCGGCACCTACGGCGGGAACCCGGTCGCCTGCGCGGGCGCGCTCGGCGCGATGGAGACGATGGAAGCCGAGGACCTGGCGGGCCGGGCCCGCCGGATCGGCGACATCATGCTGCCCCGGCTCCGCAAGCTCGCCGAGGCCGACCCGGTGATCGCTGACGTCCGCGGGCGGGGTGCGATGATCGCGATCGAACTCGCGGAGGCGGGCAGCCTGGAGCCTGCCCCGGCGGTCGCCAGCCAGATCGCCAAGGCCTGCCACGCGGCCGGCCTGGTCGTGCTCACCTGCGGGACATTCGGGAACGTGCTGCGGTTCCTGCCCCCGCTGGTGATCGGGGAGGACCTGCTGGAAGAGGGCCTGTCGCTCCTGGAGGACGCCTTCGCCGGGCTGTGATCCGGTACCGCCCATGGCGGTGTGCTCACCGCGGGGGTACGGGATCACTGCCAGGATCGGCTGGTCCCCCACTGCCGGACGGCCGCGCTCTCCGGCCGCGCGCGGCCGGGCCGCCACCGCGTCGAGGCGCCTGACCAGGGCGCGCATGTTCGCCACTTCGTCATCCGGCGCGTGGCGGCCCCGGCTGTCCCCGGCTGCCCGGCTGGGTACCCGACGGGTGCGCCCCAATATCCGGGGCCCGGGCGAGGTGCCCCGGCCCCGGATGCGGGCAGAAGGAGGGCATGCCCGTCCTTGTGGGAACCTCAGGCTGGCAATACCGCGACTGGCGCGGCCTGCTCTACCCGGCGGGCCTGCCCCAGCACGAATGGCTGGCGCATTATGCGAGCCAGTACGCGACGGTGGAGAACAACAGCACCTTCTACCGGTTGCCTGCCCGCGACACATTCGCGGACTGGCAGGCACGCACGCCCGGCGATTTCGTTATGGCGCTCAAGGCGAGCCGGTACCTGACCCATGTCAAGCGGCTGCGCGACCCGGAAGAACCGGTGGCGCATCTGATGACTGCCGCGTCCGGGCTGGGCAGCAGGCTGGGGCCGGTGCTGCTGCAGCTCCCCCCGAATCTGCCCGCCGACCCGCCCCGGCTGGCCGCATGCCTGGCGGAATTCGCGCGGTTCCACCGGCCCGGGCCGGCGGACGGCAGCGTCCAGGTCGTGGTCGAGCCACGCCACGCCTCCTGGTGGACCGACGAGGTGCGGCAGGTGCTCATTGGCCACGGTGCCGCCCTGTGCTGGGCGGACCAGCTCGGCCGTCCGGTCACGCCGCTGTGGCGGACGGCCGGCTGGGGTTATCTCCGCTTCCACCAGGGCGCGGCAAGCCCGTGGCCCCGGTACGGGCAGCAGGCCCTGCGGTCCTGGCAGGTGCGGATCACGGACGCCTGGCCGGACGGGGCGCCCGTGTACGTCTATTTCAACAACGACCCGGGCGGGGCTGCCCTGGCCGATTCGGCCGCGTTCGCCGCGCTCTGCCGCCGGGCCGGCCGCTCCGTCACCCGGACCCCCATCACCCGGACCCCCATCACCCGGACACGGGCAAGCCCAGGTTGACCCCGCCGTGACTGGGGTCGGGCCAGCGGGAGGTGACGGCCAGCCGCTCGGAGACGGGCCGGCCGCACAGGCGGGCGCAATGAGAGCGCGCCCGGCCGGTCAGCCTCATTGCCCTGCCCCCACGGCCGCCCCTGCGGAACGTGATGCACTCGCATCATGGCAATGAGCCCGGCAGCGCATTGCCGGGGGCAGGCGCCGGCCATAGTGTCCGCCTCACAAGCGATGCCGCTCAAGGTCAGGCTTTGATCTCCGTGAGCGGGGGAGGNNTCGGGCTGCTGATGCGCGTCAGGCTCCCCGGGTCACCACGCTGGCTTGCCTCCCGCCGGCGGCTCGCCGGGGCGGACAAGGTCGTCAAGGAGGGCTTGTCATGATGTTTGATCCGGCTGCGGAGAGCATGCAGCCCAGTGAGCGCGCATCAGTGCAGGGAGAACGGTTGACCAGCCTGGTCCGCTACCTGCACGAGCACGTCCCGTTCTACCGTGAGCGCCTGGAGGAGGCAGGCATCAAGCCGGACGAGGACCTGTCCGTTGACGACCTGCCCCGGATGCCGGTCACCACCAAGGATGACCTCAGGAACAACTATCCCTTCGGCCTGCTGGCGGTCCCCACAGGGGAACTGGCGCGCGTCCATGCTTCCTCCGGCACCACGGGCAAGCCGACCGTGGTGGCCTACACCGCGGCCGACCTGGATCTGTTCGCCCAGGTCGTCGCCAGGTGCCTGGCCATGGGCGGAGCCCGGCCACACATGGTGCTGCACAACGCCTATGGCTACGGGCTTTTCACTGGCGGGCTCGGCGTCCACGCGGGAGCGGAACGCCTCCACATGGCGGTTGTGCCCGCCTCGGCAGGCATGACCGAGCGGCAGCTGACCCTGATATCAGATCTGAAGCCCCAGGTCATCGCCGCTACCCCCAGCTATGCCCTCACCCTGGCCCAGGCTTTTCGTGAGCGCGGGATCAGTCCCGACGCCATCAGCCTCGACTACGCGCTCCTGGGCGCCGAGCCGTGGACGGAATCGATGCGGGCCGAAATAGACAGCTCGCTGGCCGTACGGTCCACCAACCTCTATGGCCTCTCCGAGATCATTGGGCCGGGAGTGGCCGGCGAGTGTGTTGAGGTGCGCGAGGGCTCCCACGTCAACGAGGACCACTTCTTCCCCGAAGTGGTCGACCCCGGCACGGGGGAGGTACTGGCCGATGGACAGGAGGGCGTGCTCGTCATCACCACCCTCACCAAGCAGGCCCTGCCTCTCCTGCGCTACCGGACGGGGGACATCACGGCGCTTTCACGTGGGACATGCGCCTGCGGGCGGACCCTGGTCACGATGGCGCCGGTCAAAGGCCGGGCTGATGACATGCTCATCGTGCGGGGTGTCAACGTGTACCCAACCCAGGTGGGCGACATTCTTGCCCGCGTGCCGACGTTCTCGCCGCACTTCCAGCTCGTGGTGACCCGTGAGGCGACTCTTGACGTGCTCGAGGTGAGAGTCGAGGTGACCGAGGAATACGCCCGCTCGATCACAGCCGAGGTCCTTTCCCAGGACGTCATCGAGGCAGATCACACCCTCAGGGAGCAGCGCGCTCAGGCGGCCCGGCTGCTGCGCGAGACCATCGGCCTGAGCACCACGGTGACCCTCGTCGCCCCCGGGGGGACACCCCGGTCTGAGGGAGGCAAGCTGCAGCGCGTCGAGGACCGGCGGCACGTGAGCTGATCGCCCGGCAGCCGGGTGCCCTGAGCGGTGCGCAGCGGGCAGCCCGGCGCCCACGCCCGATGGTCAATCGGCCATGTGCTTCCTCCTCGTGATGCATCCGCACCAGTTCGGCACGGGAAATGGGCTTGGCGTGCCCAGCGGCCGGTCCGGTAGAGCGGGCGGCTCACGGAAATGATGCGGGAAGGGGATTGATCGCGGCTGTGAGGTGGATAAGGCTGCGGTGAGCCAACCGAACGGACGGTTTGCCTGGCGGCCGTCGTGGTGTGCGGGGAAGCCGAACGCCAAGGAGGACCCGTGAGCGGACCTGAGACCGTCACGAGCACGGCTGTGCCATTCCGCCCGGGGGTGCTCGAACTCGAGGGCAACGGAGGGGGGCGCCTGATCGGAAGCCGCTGCCCCGCCTGCGGGGCGCACTTCTTCCCGGCACGGGAGGTGTGCCCGGGCTGTCTGGAGCAGGACATGGAACGGGTGCCGCTCTCCGGTCAGGGCAGCCTCTACACCTACACGGTGGTCCGCCAGTCGGCACCAGGGTTCCCCGTCCCCTACCTGCTGGGCTACGTCGATCTCCCGGAGGGGGTGCGTGTTCTCGGCCAGCTGGCCGGCCTGAGCCAGGACGAGGCCCGCATCGGCATGGCGCTCGCCCTCACTGTCCAGCCGGTGGGCACCGACGAGGAGGGCCGCGAGATCATCGGCTACTCGTTCCGGCCCAGCGCGGAAGGGGACCGCGATGACTGAGGTCTACGTGATTGGCGTGGGCATGACAAGGTTCGGAAAGCACCCGGACCGCGACGCGGCCAGCCTTGGCGCTGAGGCAGTCCGGGAGGCCATCCGCGACGCCGGGATCGGCCCTCGCCGGATCCAGGCCGCCTACTGCGGCCACGTGTTCCAGGGCATGGTCACCGGCCAGCGGGTGCTGGCCCAGATCGGCCTGGCCGGGCTGCCGCTCGCCAACGTGGAGAACGCGTGCTCGAGCGGGGCCACCGCCATCCGGGAAGGCTACCTCGCGATCAGGGCCGGGGAATACGATGTCGTGCTGGCCTTCGGCACCGAGCACATGACGACCCGCTTCAGCGGGGCACTCACCCCTGACAAGGACGACATCGAGGCCGCGGTCGGGCTCACCATGCCCGGCGTGTACGCGATGCGGGCCGTTCGTTACATGGCGGACTTCGGTGTCCGGTGGGACCAGCTCACCGCCATCCCGGTGAAGAACAAGCGCAACGCCGCCTTGAACCCCTTTGCCCAGTTCCGCAAGCCTGTCACCCAGGAGGCGGTGCTCGCGTCCCGCCTTATCGCCGATCCGCTGCGGCTCCTGGACTGCGCCCCGGTGAGCGACGGGGCGGCCGCGGCGATCCTGGCGAGCGGGCGGGCGGCACGGTCGCTCGCGAACGGGCGGGGGATCATGCTGGCTGCCTCGGCCCTTCGCACCGGCCAGGTGGAGACCACGCCGGGCTCCATGTCATTCGAGCCGCTCACCAGGGACACCGCCGGTGACGCCTACGAGCGGGCCGCCATCGGTCCGCGCGACGTGGACTTCGCCGAGGTCCACGACTGCTTCACGATCGCCGAGGCCCTGCGCGTCGAAGGGCTTGGGCTGTTCGAGCCGGGAACCTACCCGGCGGCGGCGGAGCGAGGCGAGGCGGACATCGGAGGACGGCTTCCCATCAACCCCAGCGGTGGCCTCCTCGGCAAGGGCCACCCCCTGGGGGCGACCGGCGTGGCCCAGGTCGTCGAGGTCGTGCGGCAACTGCGCGGCGAGGCCGGCGACCGCCAGATCCGCGAACCGAAGGTGGGCCTCGCCCACTGCCGGGGAGGGAAGGCGGCCGGTGTGGAAGGAGCGGCATGCACAGTCCAAGTGCTGGTGAGATAGCCGGGCTGCCTGCTCCCGTGCGCGAGCAGGTGCCACTGCGGTTCGTGCTCATGCGAGGGGGCACCAGCAGGGCGGTTTTCCTGCGCGAAAGCGACCTTCCCCGGGACCGGGAGGCGCGGGACGCGATCATCCTCGCGGTGTTCGGAAGCCCTGACCCGCGCCAGGTCGATGGCCTGGGCGGGGCGGACCTCCTCACCAGCAAATGCGCGATCATTGGCCCGCCCTCCCGGCCCGACGCACACCTGGATTACACGTTCGCCCAGGTGAGCGTCAGTGAACCTGTCGTGGACTACGACATGAACTGCGGCAACATCTCGGCCGCGGTAGGCGTGTACGGGCTGCAGGAGGGGCTGGTCAGGGCGGCCGAGCCGGCCACGCGAGTCCGGGTCCACAACACCAACACCGGCCGGATCCTGATCGCCGAGGTGCCGGTCCACGAGGGTGTGCCACGAGTGGAAGGAGACCTCGCCATCGATGGCGTTCCCGGCACCGGGGCGCCCATCCTGATGGACTACAGCGAAACGGCAGGGGGAAGGACCGGCGCCCTTCTGCCGACCGGGCAGGCGGCGGACGACCTCGTGGTGGAGGGCCTGGGACGGGTCCGCGCCAGCATCGTGGACCTGGCCAACCTGTGCGTGTTCTTCCCCGCCGAGCAGGCCAGGATGACCGGGACGGAGGGACCAGGGACTATCACGCCGGAGCAGCTCGCCACGATTGCCGCGATCAAGCAGGCCACCGCCGCCAGGCTCGGGATCTCGAACAACGGCCAGACCCCGATCCCGGTTGCCGTGGCGGCTCCCGCCGGCTTCACCTCCTTTTCGGGCCGCCCGGTCGCCGCCGGGGACATCTCGCTCCTCGCCCGGGTCGTCGGGGGCAAACCCCCGGTCATGCACAAGGCCTACCCGGGAACGGCCGGTGCCTGCACCGCTGTGGCCGCGGCCATCCCCGGAACCGTGGTGGCTGAGATCACCGGCACCCCCACGCCCGCCGACCGGGTGACCATCGGCCATCCGAGCGGCATCGCCGATGTATGGGGCCAGGTGCGGCAGGAGGACGGCGCCTGGGCCGTGGAACGGGCCGCGTACGCGCGGACCGCACGCCGTGTGGCCGAGGGNNGGCTCACCCTGGGCACGCAGCAGGGCCAGGATCCCTCCCGCCGCCAGGATGGCCCGCATCTCCTGCGGCAGGTGCTCGCCGGTGAGCACCTGCCGCGTGCGCACGTTGCGGACGGTGCCGGCGGCGAGATCCACCTCGACGTGATCGCCGTCCTCCACCCCGGCCCGTGCCCCGGGGCAGATGAGGACGGGCAGGCCGATGCCGATGGAGTTCCGCAGGAACAACCGGGCGAACGACCCGGCGACCACGCAGCCGACACCGAGGGCCTTGAGGTTCTCAGGCGCTGTCTCCCGGCTGGAGCCGCAGCCGAAGTTCCTTCCCCCCACCACGAGATCCCCCGGGCGCACCTGCGCCGCGAACCGGCTGTCCAGCGACTCCAGGGTGTGGGTCATGCGCACCTCCACCGGGTCGATGGCCCACTGGCCTGGGGACAGCGCGTCGGTGCTGACGTCGTCGCCGAAGCACCACACCCGGCCGCGGATGACCCCGCCCGTTCCCGCCATCTCCGCTCCCCTACTCGTCCAGCCGCCGGGGGTCAGCGATCGACCCGGCCACAGCCGAGGCGGCCACGGTCTCCGGGGAAGCCAGGTAGATCTCGGCCTGCGCACTCCCCATCCGTCCCCGGAAGTTCCGGTTGTGCGTGCCGACGCAGCGCTCCCCGGGGGCGAGCAGACCGCCGTGACCCCCGAAGCACGGCCCGCACCCCGCCGGGAGCACCATGGCGCCGGCCTCGGTGAGGGTGGTGATGATGCCGGCGGCGAGCGCCTCCTGGAAGACCACGCGGGAGGCGGGGGCGACCAGCATGCGGACGCCGGGATGGACGCGGCGCCCGGCCAGGACCGCCGCGGCAGCCCGCAGGTCCTCCAGCCGCCCGTTCGTGCAGGACCCCAGGAATGCCTGCTGGATCGAGGTGCCCTCAACCTGGCCCACCGGCACCACCCGGTCCACGTTGTGCGGCAGGGCGACCTGGGGTTCCAACCCGCCCAGCCGGACCTCGTGGACGCCGGCGTACCGGGCGTCCACGTCAGCACGCAAGGACTCACCGGCAGGCACACTGCAGGCCTCCAAGTACGCCGCGGTGGTCTCGTCGGCCGGGAACATGCCGAACTTGGCCCCGATTTCGACCGCCATGTTGCACACCGTGAGGCGGCTCGCCACGCTCGCCCCCGCCGCACCGGGCCCGGTGAACTCAACGGCGCGGTACTGCGCCACGTCCGCCCCGAACGTGCCCGCGATCCACAGGATCACGTCCTTCCAGCTCACGTGCGGGGAGAGTGCCCCCTCCAGCTCGAAACGGATGGTCTGCGGAACCCGGAACCACAGGCGGCCGGTCGCGAGCGTGTAGGCCATCTCGGAGGTGCCGATGCCCGTCCCCGCCGCGGCCAGCGCCCCGTGGGTGGTGGTGTGGGAATCGGTCCCCACGACGAGCATCCCGGGGCGGATGTGCCCCATCTCGGGCAGCAACTGGTGGCAGATCCCCCGCCCCGCGTCGTAGAAGTGACCGACACCGAACCGCGCCACCTGGTCCCTGATGGTGCGGTGGGCCGCGGCCGCCATCTCACTGGGCGCCGGCACCAGGTGGTCGATGACGACCACGGTCTTGGCCGGATCGAACACGTGACCCACCCCAGCGGCCTCAAGGTGCCCGAAAACCTGTGCGGCGAAGATGTCGTGGATGAGGGCGAGGTCGACGGCGGCCACGACGAACTCCCCCGCCCGCGCCTCCTCCCGCCCGCAGGCCCGGGCGAGGATCTTCTCCGCCAGCGTCATGCCCACACGCTCACCTCTCCCTGCTCAGAACAGGCCAAGGCTCCGGCCCCCGCAGACGTAGAGCACCTGCCCGGTCACATACGAGGACTCATCCGAGGCGAAGAACAGCACCGCGTTCGCGAGGTCGGCGGGCACGCCGACCCGCCCCACGGGAACCGACTGCGCCAGGCGCTCCTGGACCTCCTCCTTCAGTCCCCGGAACAGCGGGGTGTCGACCAGCGCGGGCGCGACGCAGTTGGCGGTGATCTGGAACTTCGCCAGCTCCAGCGCCAGGGTCCTGGTGAGGCTCACCACCCCGCCCTTGGAGGCCGAGTAGTTGGCCTGGCCCGCTCCCCCCAGCCACGCCCTGGACGAGATGTTGACGATGCGCCCGTACCGCTGCTCCATCATGTGCGGGATCACGGCCCGGCAGGTGAGGAACTGCGCGGTGAGGTTGACCCGCAGCACCTCCTCCCATTCCTCGTCGCTCATCTTCACGACGTACCGGTCCCTGGCGATGCCGGCGTTGTTGACGAGGATGTCGACGCGGCCGAATGCCTCCATGGCAGCACTGATCAGTGCCTGCGCACCTTCTCGCCGCCCGATGTCCGCCGGGGCGGCGACGCCCGCCCCTGGCAGCCCCGCGATCTCCGCCGCCACCGCCCGGGCCCGCTCCGCTACCACGTCGTTCACCACGACATTGGCTCCCGCCGCGGCCAGGCCGAGGGCGATGCCCTGGCCGATGCCCTGGCCCGCACCGGTCACGATGGCCACCCGGTCCTTCACTTCCACCTGTCGCGCCTCCTCGTCCGCCGCTCCCCTGGTCCGCGCCCCGGCCGGCTCACCGGCCGGCGAACCGGGGATCCCGCTTCTCCACGAACGCCTTCACGCCCTCCTTGCGGTCCTGGCTGAACCGGAGCACCTGATGACAGGTGGCCTCATAGTCCAGTCCCGCCTGCAGGTCCACGTCGAGGGCACGGTTCACCGCGGCCTTGATCTGACGGATCGACAGCGGGGCACGGCTGGCGATGGCCGCGGCCAGCGCCAGCGTCTCGGCCAGCAGGGATGCCGCCGGGACTACCCGGTTGACGAGGCCGATCCGGTGGGCTTCGGCGGCACCGATCCGCTCGCCGGTGAACATGAGCTCCTTGGTCACCGCCGGCCCGATCAGGCGCGTGGCCCGCTGGGTCCCGCCAGCCCCCGGCATGCTGCCCACCTTGGACTCGGGAAAGCCGAACTGGGCGTTCTCCGCAGCGATCCGCAGGTCGGCCGCGAGGGCGAGTTCGAGCCCCCCGCCCAGGCAGTAGCCCTGCACGGCGGCCAGGACCGGCTTGGGCAGGCTCTGCATCTTCCCGAACGCGCGCGCCACCAGGATCCCGAGCGGATCGTCCGTCACACCGCTTTCCTCCTCGGCCTCGGCAGAGCGTGACTTCAGATCGGCGCCCACGCAGAACGCTTTCTCCCCGGCAGACGCGATGACCACCGCCCGGATGCCGCGGTCCGCCTCGGCCCGCTCAAGCAGCGCTCCCAGCTCCACCAGGAGCTCGGCGTTCATGGCGTTCAGAGCCTGGGGGCGGTTCAGGGTGGCCACCCCGACCAATCCCTCCTGCGCCCACAGGACGGGGTCGTCCATCGGATCTCCTCCCTCCGTCGTCATGCCCGGGCGGGTGTTCCCCGGTTCCCGGGCCGGTTCCCGTCACACCCGGGCCGGATCCGTCCGCGACGCCGTCTGCACAACACCTTCGGCCACCAGCGAGCGCACCTCGTGCGGCCCGAAACCGAAATCCGCCAGCACCTCGCCGGTGTGCTCACCCGGGTGAAGGGGCACTCCCCCGGCCGGGACCGCAGGAGCATCCGACAGCCGCACGGGGTTCCGGGGGCTCCGCACCTCCCCGATATCGGGGTGAGCGGTGCGGACAAGCATCCCGCAGCATTCGATGTGCTCCTGCACGACCAGTTCGGGGTAGGCGAGGAGTGGCGCGCACATCACGTCGGCGTCCTCCAGGGTGGTCACCCACTCGGCCGTCGTGCGGGCGCGGAACAGCGGTTCCAGCACCTCCCGCAGGGCGGGCCGCGCCTGCACCCGTTTGCTGTTGGTGTCGAATCGGGGGTCGGTTGCGAGATCGGGGACGCCCAGGGCGGCGCAGAGCCGCGGCCACCGCTCAGGCGTGTAGGCGGCGACCATGACATGCCCGTCCCGGGTGGGGAATGCCTCGTTCGGGGCGGCGTAGGGGGCGGCGCTGCCCTGGGGCACCGGCCGCTCGCCGCTCGCCAGGTACATCGCAAGCGGGACCACCTGGAAGGCCAGCAGCGCGTCCAGCAGGGAGACGTCGACCCGCTCGCCCCGCCCGGTCCGTTCCCTGGACAGCAGGGCCGCCAGGATGCCCTGGCCGCACATCATCGCGCCCACCATGTCGGCGGCCGGCACCCCCGCCTTGACCGGGGCGCCGCCGGCCGTCCCGGTCACGCTCATCAGGCCGCTCATCGCCTGGACCACGCCGTCCACGCCCGGCCGGTCCCGCCACGGCCCGTCCTGGCCGAAGGCGGAGACCGCGGCGTAGACGAGGCGGGGGTTCCTGGCCGCCATGGCCTGGTAGCCGATTCCGAGACGGTCGGCGACGCCGGGCCGCAGGCTCTCCACCACCACATCGGACCGCTCGGCCAGGCGGAGCACGACCCCGGCACCGCCGGGGCGCTTCACGTCGATCACGATGCCCCGCTTGTTCCGGTTCATCGCGAGAAATGCCGCCGCAGTCCCGCCCACGAAGGGAGGCCCCAGGCCGCGCCCCCATTCGCCCCCCGGTGGCTCGACCTTCACCACCTGCGCCCCCAGGTCGGCGAGGAGCATCGCACACGTGGGCCCGGCGGCGCCCTGCGACAGGTCGAGCAGGCGGATCCCCTCAAGCGGACGCGGCATGTCACGGCCCTCCCAGTCCCGTCGGGACGGGAACGGCAGGAGTGGCAGACGGGGCGGGTGCGCCGGAGGGGGCGAGTGACTGGACGGCCATCTCCCCGAACCGGGCGGCGATCTCCTGTGGCTCGAATTCCCCGTCCGGGCGCCACCACCTCGCCACCCAGTTGCACATCCCGAGGATCGCCAGGCTGGCCAGGCGCACGCTCACCGGCGCGAACTCGCCGGAGCGGACACCGTCGCCGATGATCCGCCGGAAGTGCCCCTCGTAGTGGTCCCGTTTCGCGATGTAGATCTCCATGTACCTGCGGTCCAGGTAGCGCCCCTCCTCGATGAAGCACGCCACGTTGTCCTGGTCGGCGATGAGCTCGGTCACGTGGTTGGCCACAGCCCTCCGGAGCCGCTGGGCGGCGGGAAGCCCGGAGTCGGCGATGGCCGCCAGCGCCGGGACCGACCGGTCGACGGTCGTTTCGAGGATCTCCAGCAGGAGCGCCTGCTTGCTGGGGAAGTGGTGATACAGGCTGGACTTGTGGATGCCGACCCGGTCCGCGAGGTCGCGCATGCTGGCCCGGTTGAACCCCTGCTCACGAAAGAGCGCGGCAGCGGCGCGGAGGATGCGGTCGCGCGTCGTCGGCAGGCCCGTGTCCACGTCAGCTCCCCTCCGCCCGGCTCACCCCGAACCCGGCCCGCAAGGCGCGGAGGTTCATGTCCTGCGTCCGGGCCGGCACCCGTGCCCGCACCGCCTGCGCGAGCGCCTCCTCCTCCACCACTCCGGTCAGGCCGGCCAGCGCGCCCAGCGCCACCATGTTCGCCGCGATCGGGTTCCCGGCGACCCGCTCCGCGGTCGCCTCGATTGGCAACGAACGCGCCCGCCACGGCCCGGCCGCGACGCGCCCCACCCGCCGCTCGTCGGCGAGGAGCAGGCCTCTGTCACGGAGGTCGGCCGCGTGCCGCTGGTAGGCGTCGCGATTGAGCACCACCAGGACGTCGAGGGCCTCGGCCACGGGAAACCCGATGCTCGCGCCGATGACAACGTCGCAGCGGCTGGCCCCACCCCGTGACTCGGGACCGTATGCCTGGGACGCCGCCACGTTCTGACCGGAGAGCAGGGCGGCTTCGGCCAGGATCACCCCGGCCAGCACCACGCCCTGTCCTCCCGAGCCCGCCAGCCGGATGTCCGTGCGGGCGCGGTTCCCGCTGACCCGGTCCTGCTCCCTGCCATCCACGTCACTCACCCGATCTCCGGCCGCAGCGGCGTCTGGTGGCGCGAACGGGACGCCTCCGCGAACTCCGGGGCGTCACTTCGGTGCAGGATCCCGGTGGGCAGGGATCGCGCCGGCCCCGCCGGTGCCTGGAAGGCCGGCACGAACCGCTTCCCGGTGAGTGCCGCGTCGATCGCCGCGTCCTGCCGCGTCATCCCGGCCAGCATCTCCGGGCCCTCCCCTCGCCGGTTGTAGCGCCCGTCGTAGACCGGGCAGTCGCTGATCACGTCGATGAAGGAGAACCCCCGGTGAGCGACCGCCTCGGAGATGACCCGGGTAAGCACCGGGGCCTGGTACGCGGGGATCCGGGCCACGAACGTGGCCCCGGCTGCCTCAAGCAGCCGGCACGCGTCGAAGGGCCGTTCGACGTTCCCGTGCGGGGCCGTGCTGGCGATCGAGCCCTGCGCGGTGGTGGGAGCGAGCTGCCCGCCTGTCATGCCGTAGATGGCGTTGTCGAACAGCAGCACGGTGAGATCGATGTTGCGGCGCGCGGCGTGGATCAGGTGATTGCCCCCGATGGCNNGTGTGCAGGGTGCAGGCATTGACGTGGCCCGCCAGCCGGCTGCTGCAGCCGATGCCAGCGACGATGGCGAGGCGGTCACGGGCAATCCCGAGCCCGCCCAGTGCCTCGATCAGCGCCCGCAGCACGATGCCGTGGGCGCAGCCCGGGCACAGCACGTGGGGCATCGTCTCGGTCCGCAAGTAGTCCCTGACGCCGGTCATGCCAGCCCTCCGGACGATGAGGAAAGGGCGGTGAGGCGGCCGAGGAGCTCCCCCGGCGTGATGGGCCGGCCGTCGGCCCGGAAGTGGCCGGCCACTGCGGCCCGCCCGGCGACGGCCCGGGTCACCTCCCGGGCGACCTGGCCAAGGTTCAGCTCGGCCACCAGCAGGACCCGCACCGATTCAGCCAGTTGCGCCAGGGCGGCGTCGGGGAACGGCCACAGGGTGACCAGGCGGACGAGCCCGGCCCGTATGCCCCGCTCACGGGCGGCGAGCACCGCGTCCCGCCCGGCGGAGGCGACAATCCCGAATGCCACCACGGCCACCTCCGCGTCGTCGAGCATGAACCGTTCGACGGTCACGATCTCCTCAGTGTGACCGTCGATCTTGCGGTGCATGCGTTCCAGCATCGCCGCTACCGTCGCCGGGTCACTCGTCGGGTAACCCCGCTCGTCGTGGGCGAGGCCGGTCAGGTGGAAGAGGTAGCCGTCGCCGAACGGGGCGAGCGCGGGGACGTCACCGTCGCCGGTGGCGTACGGCCGGTACCGCGCCGCCGGGACAGCAGGCCGGGGGCGATCCACGACGTCCACTCGATCCGGCAGTACGACACGTTCCCGGAGGTGGCCGAGAACCTCGTCGTAGGTGAGAACCACCGGCGTGCGGAAGCGCTCGGCCAGGTTGAAGGCCTCGACCGTAAGGTGGTAGATCTCCTCCGGCGAGGCCGGGGCAAGCGCGATGATGGGGTGGTCACCATGTGCCCCCCACCGTGTCTGCATGACGTCCGCCTGCGACGGAGAGGTCGGAAGCCCGGTGCTCGGGCCGCCCCGCATGACGTTCACGATGACACAGGGCGCTTCGATCATCGCGGCGTAGCCGATGTGTTCCTGCATGAGGGAGAACCCGGGCCCGCTCGTCGCCGTCATCGCTTTCGTGCCCGCCACCGATGCGCCGATGACCGCGGCCAGCGAGGCGATCTCGTCCTCCATCTGGATGAACACCCCGCCCCCTGGCGGGAGCGCGTGAGCCATCTCCTCCGCGATCTCCGATGAGGGCGTGATCGGGTAACCGGCGAAGAATCGGCATCCCGCCGCCATGGCCGCCAGCGCGCACGCCTGGTTCCCCTGGAGCAGCCGGGCCTCAGCCACGGGTCGCCACCTCTGCCGCCCGGTCTTCCGGGAGCGCCGGCCGCGTGATCTCGATGGCGAAGTCCGGGCACAGCAACTCGCACAGGCGGCAGCCCGTGCACAGTGACGGCTGTACCGCCACGGCCTTCAGGTCGCCGTCCAGGGCCAGGCACCGCTCGGGGCAGAATCGCACGCACACGTCGCACCCCTTGCACCAGGCAGGTGTTATCTCGATCGACGGCACGGGGCGGGGGACCGGGGGTGCCGGCGGGGACCAGGTCCCCGCCGGTGCGAGGCCTCCCGTGCGGCCGACGCGGAAGGCGCGCAGGTTCACATCCACGGTCCGGGGCGGGACGCCGGCCGCGACGGCCGCTTCCCAGGCTTCCTCCGGCACCTCCAGCATGGTCGACAGGATGCCGAGCAGCACGCTGTTCGCGGCGCGGGCGTTCCCGAGCGAGCCAGCCACGGCTCGCGCGTCGACGAGCCGCGCGTCTGGCACCCACGCGGCGATGGCTCCCCGGTCCACCGCGGGATAGCCCAGGTCCCAGGTCCGCCGGTCGGCGCAGGAGGCGGGGGGCACGATGCGTTCCACGCTCGCCACCAGCGTTCCCCCCGGCCGGAGGTAGGAGAGCCAGCGCAGCGCCTCGCCCCACTCGAAGGCCACGACGGCGTCGGCGCTTCCCGGCGACAGCAGCGGGCTGGCCACCTCAGGGCCGAACCGGAGGTGGCTGAACACCACGCCTCCGCGCTGGGCCATGCCGTGGACCTCGCTCTGCTTCACGTCGTACCCGCCAGCGATCAGCGCCGAGGCGACCAGGCCGCTCGCCATGATCACGCCCTGCCCGCCGACGCCAACGAGCAGCAGCCCGCCACCCTCAGCCACCTGGCCTCGCCTCCCATCCGGCCACCGGGGTCATGGCGCCCGCCGGGCACATCTGGGCGCAGACCGTGCAGCCGGTGCACGTGGACGCGTCGACGGTCACCACCCGCAGCCCGTCGTACCAGGTGTCGCCCCAGGTGATCGAGGGGCAGCCGATGTTCATGCAGAGCTGGCAGCCGATGCAGGCTCCGGGGATCACCTGGTACGGCCGGTCACGGATCTTGACCGGAGCCTCCACACACGGCCGGTTCGTGATGACCACCGCGGGGCCCGGGAACTGGTTCGCCTGCCGTACGGCGGTGTGCACAGCGCCGATGTCATAGGGATCGACCACCTCCACGTGCTCCACCCCGGCCGCCCGGCAGAGCGAAACGAGATCGACGGCCGGCGCCGCCGCCCCACGCAGTGTCGTCCCAGTCCCGGGGTGGTGCTGTCCCCCGGTCATGGCGGTGATGCCGTTGTCAAGGATCACCACGGTGATGTTCGCGCGGCTGCACACCGCCTCGATCAGCGCGGGAATCCCGCTGTGCAGGAACGTCGAGTCGCCGATGGCGGCCGTCACCGGTCCCGTCGCGCCTCCCGAGGCGGCCAGCCCCACCGCCATCCCAATCGAGCAGCCCATCGCCACACACGTGTCCATCGCTTCCAGCGGGGCGAGAGCGGCCAGCGTGTAGCACCCGATGTCCCCGGCCACCACGGCGCGCGCCTGCCGCAACGCCATGAACGGGATCGCATGGGGGCAGCCGGGGCACAGGACCGGCGGGCGGGGGGGAGCGGCCGGCAGGACCGGCTGACCGCCCCCCTCATCCGCAGTCGGCAGCGCACAGCCACCGATCCCGGCCCGGGCGAATCCCTCACGGACATCCTCGGGGGTCATCTCGCCGATCCGGGGAAAGAACTCCTTCCCCACCACCGGGATGCCCGCTCCCAGGAGCGCCTCCTCAAGGAACGGCCCGGATTCCTCGACCACGAAGGTCCTCCTGCCGCCCGCGAACGCCCGGATGCGCTCGACCGGGAGCGGATGGGTGATCCCGAGCTTCAGGATGCTCACCTCGGGCAGCACCTCCCGGACGTACTGGTAACAGATGCCCGAGGTCACCACCGCCACCTCGGAGCCACGCTCGTGCACCTGCGTCAGCGCGCTCTCCTCCACGTACCAGGTGAGGCGATCAAGGCGCGCCAGCACGGCCGGACGGCGTGCCCGCGCGTTGGCCGGAAGCATGACGTACTTGCGGGGATCGCGGCGGAAGCCCGGCACGGGCTGCTCCACGATCTCCCCCAGTTCCACCAGGCCGCGCGTGTGGGCGATGCGGGTGGTGTACCGGAGGAGAACCGGGGTGTCGAAGGTTTCGGAGATGTCGAACGCGAGCCGCGTGAAATCCTTCGCCTCCTGGCTGTCACCCGGCTCCAGCAGGGGGACGCCGGCGAATCGCGCGTAGACCCGGTTGTCCTGCTCGTTCTGCGAACTGTGCATTCCCGGATCGTCCGCGCTCACCACCACGAGCCCGGCGCCCACGCCCGTGTAGGCCAGCGTCATGAAAGTGTCGGCAGCCACATTGAGCCCGACGTGTTTCATGGTGGCGATCGCCCTGACGCCCCCGAACGACGCCCCCGCGGCGACGTCGAGGGCGACCTTCTCGTTCGCCGACCACCGGACGTCCGCGCCCTGATAGACGGCCAGCGCCTCCAGAACCTCGGTGGAAGGCGTGCCGGGATACCCGGTGGCGACGCCGACCGCCGCTTCGTGGGCGCCGCGGGCAACCGCTTCGTTCCCGGCGAGGAGGACCCGCTTCGCCGCGGTCAGCTCCATTCCCACGTCCCTGCTCATACCCGCGTGCTGGCCAGCGTGCGGGCGGCTAGGACTTCCACGAGAATCTCATAGATCTCCGCGTCGCGGAGCACCCGGTCCGACGCCTTCGCCCTGGCGAACACCCGGTCCATCGTCTCGGAGTCCACCTGCAGCCCGTGCGCGGTCAGCCAGCCGGCCACGTTCGCCATCCCGCTCATCGGTCCCACGCTGATGACCTGGCCCCGGCCGAACTCGTCGGCCGGCACCCCGCTGTAGACGCGATTCGCCAGCCACGCGTCACCCCGCTTGGCCGCTTTCAGGATGGCCGCGGCATGCACCCCGGTGCTGGTCTCGAAGGCGTCCTTGCCGACAACCGGGTAATTCGGCGGGATGGGGATGCCGGTGGCCTCCGACGCGGTCTGGCAGTACGCCGGGAGACCCTTGAGGTCGCGGTCGATCCAGCCAAGCAGCTTGAGGTTGACCAGCAGGATGTCCATTGGTGTGTTCCCCACCCGCTCGCCGATCCCCAGGGCGCAGCCATGAACCCGGTCCGCTCCCGCGGCGAGTGCGGCTATCGCGTTCGGGATGTCGAGCCCGCGGTCACGATGGCCGTGCCAGTCGATCTTCACGTTCTCGCCGGTCCCGGCCACCAACCGCTTCACGTACCGGACGAGGCAGTGGACGCCCCACGGCGTGGCGTGGCCCACGGTGTCAGCCAGGCAGATCCGTTTCGCCCCCGCCTCAATGGCTGTCGTGTACAGGCGGCGCAGGTGGGCAGGATGGGCCCGCGTCGTGTCCTCCGTCACGTACATGACCTCCAGGCCGAGCCCACGGGCCAGCGTGACGGCCTGCTCCGTGGTCCTGAGGAGGAAGTCGATGTCCCAGTCTTCGCTGTACTGCCGGATGGGACTCGATCCCAGGAAGATGGCAGCCTCGATGGGCACGCCGGACCGTTCCTGTGCGTCTGCCATGGGGCGGATGTCGGGGGCCACCGTCCGCCCGGCGCAGTTCGCCGAGATGGGCAGGCGCTCCCGCCCGATCTCGGAGGCCAGCGCCACAACGTCCGCCAGCACGTCGTCCCCGGCGGCCGGGTACCCGATGTCGGCCGCGTCGATCCCCAGCGCGGCCATCCGGTGGAGCAGCTCGATCTTCTGCCCGGCTGTCGGCTTCACCACTGACGGGCTCTGCAGCCCGTCGCGAAGGGTCTCGTCATTGAGTTCCACCCGGGGCCCGGGGAGGCTCGGGGCTCCCCTTCGCTCGTTCCAGTCGTAGAAGAGCCTCGGCTCCCGCCCGCTCCGCGCACGCTGCATGGCCTCTGCCCTCGCATCCTGTGCCTGAGCCTCCCAACCATCCGGCCGGTTGGTTGATGGCAGCGTCGCGCAGCCCGGCATCCGGGTCAATCCGCGCCATGGCTCATTTCTCTGATGCGCCGGCATCACCGACGCGGCAAGGGCGTTTCCTCACGCTCGCCGGCCCGCGAAGACGTCCAGAAGGGTTCCCGGAGCGCCAGGGCCACCGCCTCCAGGCGGCTGCCCACCTGGAGCCTGCTCAGGATGTGCTGGATGTGGTTCCGGGCCGTGGCCGGCGAGATGTACAGGCGACGAGCGATCTCCGTCGTTCCCGCCCCCTCAGCCAGCAGGCGCAGGACCTCCCGCTCCCGGAGGCTGAGGATGTCCAGGGCCGACGGGCGGCCCTCGCCGCGCAGACGCTCGGCTACCAGGCGCTCCAGTTCAGGGGGCAGGGCCATCTCGCGGAACACGTGCACGAGCAGGCACTCGTCCCGGTACGCGGGGGGCGGCACCACCGTGGTCAGGGACAGCCAGACCTTCCGGCCCGATCGATCCCGGGCGAGCAGATCCCGGGTCGGAACGAGTTCTCCCCGGCGGAGCTTGGCCATGGCGGGACAGTTCTTCCCGCACACGCTGTTCCCACAGCGGTCCTTCCCCTGGAAGACCTCATGACACACCCGGCCGAGAGCGTCCTCGCGCGCGTACCCGAGGATCCTTGTGGCTCCCCCGTTCCAGCCTTCCACCCGGAGGCCGGGCCCGACGGCGACCACGCCATCCTCTGTGCCACTCAGGATGCCGCACAGATCCGCCGCCTTACCTTTGCCCTGCAACCTCACGGTCGCCCTCCTTGAGTCGGTGGCGACTGCGGTTATATGTTTGACCGTACGGTCAGATAAATCCCTTGTCAAGGGAGAATGGCTGCCTCGCATATGCTCCCGGTCCTTGAGGGTTCTGGTCTCATGCTCCACCGTGGCGTCGCCGGGACCGGCGGGACCTCGGCCCGGCGGTCCCCCCCACCACCGCGTACGACCAGCCGTCCTCACGGCTCACCAGGAAACTGGCCGGTGGGTCGCGGCAGAGGTCCGCGGTCCGGTCGCGCGTCACCCCCGGGCGCCCAGCCACGCGCCGGTCCTACCTGTTCACCGGGAAGCCCAGGTTGACACCGCCGTGGCTGGGGTCGAGCCAGCGGGAGGTGACGGCCTTGCCCCGGGTGTAGAAGTGGACGCCATCGGTGCCGTACACGTGCGTGTCACCGAACAGCGACGCCTTCCACCCGCCGAACGAGTAGTACGCCATCGGCACCGGGATCGGGACGTTGACCCCGACCATGCCGACCTCGACCTCGGAGACGAACCGGCGGGCCGCTCCCCCGTCGTTGGTGAAGATCGCCACGCCGTTGCCGTAGGGATTCCCGCTCACCAGCGCCAGCGCCTCGGCGTAGCTGGCTGCCCGCACCACCGACAGCACCGGGCCGAAGATCTCATCGCGATAGCAGCTCATCTGCGCGGTGACGTGGTCGAGCACGCTCGGCCCCAGCCAGAAACCGTCCCCGGCGCCGCCGATCACCGGGTGCACCCGGCCGTCGACCGCGAGCGTGGCGCCCTCCCGGACGCCGGATTCGAGGTAGGAGGCGACCCGGTCGCGGTGCGCGGCGGTGACCAGCGGGCCCATGTCGGAGTGCTCGTCGCTGCCTGGCCCGACCCGCAGCGCCGCGACCCGCTCGGCGATCCTGGCGACCAGGTCGTCACCCGCGGAACCGACCGCGACCAGCACCGACACCGCCATGCACCGCTCGCCCGCGGAGCCGAACCCGGCTGACACCGCGGCGTCTGCGGCCAGGTCCAGGTCCGCGTCGGGCAGCACGACCAT